>CAYYOX010000481.1:0-597 GCA_964473065.1 uncultured Planctomycetaceae bacterium
ATGTCGGGCAACACGACCGTCACACGGCGCCCGTCGCGTTGGGCGGTCCGCTCGGGTCGGTTGGCCAGGATGTCGGCCGTCTCGGCCATGAAGTGGACACCGCAAAAAACGATCGCCTCGCAATCCTCGTTATCGGCCGCCAGTTGGCTCAGCTTGTAGCTATCGCCGCGAAGGTCCGCTAGCTCGACAACCTCGTCCTGCTGGTAGTGGTGCCCGAGGATCAACAGCCGCGAGCCCATTTCGGCCCGGACCGCGTTGATCCGCTCGATGAGCACCTCGTTTTCCAGCGACTTATACGGATCGAGCTCGAGGGAAGGGCCCGTTTGTGAATTCAGCGTAACGCTCATGGTGGATATCTACTAGCTTCCAGGATCGGTAGGCTTCTCGGAGTTTCGGGATTCTGTCCCGCCAGTGAGGTATACCATGACCCAAATCCGAAAGACAGGGCCCAGATGCCGGGTGGAAAAAAGGGACAGGCACCGAGCCAGCGGGATTTCCGGCGGGGTTAGAAGTTACTGATGCTCGGAGCCAGTCCCCTTTTTCCCCACAGCCAGGGGCGGGCAGCGGCTGGCAAGATTCTCTGGCAAGAGCCCGACC
>CAYYOX010000481.1:607-5576 GCA_964473065.1 uncultured Planctomycetaceae bacterium
GCTGCGCTTTGCCCCAGCCACCCCTTTCTGCCGCGTCTGCTTTGTCGGTCGCGTTCTTGGTCGAGTGTGTGTTGTATAATGGAGTAGGGTAAACCATCCCAAGGAGCCGTACCATGCTGACTCCCAATCCCCAGAGCCTGTTTTCCGGTGCTATCCAGCGTTTGGATCGGGCTTTTAAGTATGCCCGAATCGACGAGGAGGCCCTGGAGAAACTGAAACATCCCAAGGCGACTTTGCAAGTGTCCATCCCCTTGCGGATGGACGACGGGTCGTTGCGAATCTTCGACGGCTACCGGGTCCGATACAACGACACCCGAGGACCGACCAAGGGGGGCATCCGCTATCATCCGAACGTCAACCTCGACGAGATCCAGGCCCTGGCGTTTTGGATGACGTTCAAGTGTGCGGTGATGGATCTCCCGTTCGGCGGCGCCAAGGGTGGCGTGATCGTCAATCCCAAGGAACTTTCCCGACTGGAACTCGAACGCCTCTCGCGCGGCTTTATTCGCCAGATAGCCGACTTCATTGGCCCCAATACGGACATCCCCGCGCCCGACGTCTACACCAACGCCATGGTCATGGGCTGGATGATGGACGAGTATTCCAAGATCGTTCGGCGGCACACGCCTGACGTGATCACGGGCAAGCCGATCCCCTTGGGCGGAAGCGCCGGACGCGACGATGCCACGGGCCGCGGAGGATACTATTGCATCAAGGAACTGGAAACGCTGCGCGGTTGGACGCCCTCGGAAACGCGCGTGGCCGTGCAAGGTTTCGGCAACGCCGGGCAGGCCGTGGCCCGTCTGCTCCACGCGGACGACTATCAGGTCGTGGCCGTCAGCGATTCGAAGGGCGGCATTTACAAGCCCGACGGACTGGATATCCCCAGCGTGATGCATTTCAAGAACGAATCGCGACAGCTTAAGGCCGTCTATTGTGTCGGGTCGGTCTGCGAGATCGTCGATGCCGAGACGATCACCAATGAGGAGCTTTTGGAACTGGATGTCGATATTCTGATCCCGGCCGCTTTGGAGAACCAAATTACTGGCGAGAACGCCGCGCGGATCAAGGCCCCGGTCGTCGTCGAATTGGCCAACGGACCGACGACCGTCGAGGCCGATGCCATCCTGGCCGATCGGGGTGTGCTGGTGGTGCCCGACATTTTGGCCAACGCGGGCGGTGTGACCGTCAGCTACTTCGAATGGACCCAGAATCGACAGGGCTACTATTGGCCGCTGGAAGTGGTTCACGACCGACTGCAATCGCTCATGCGCCGCGAGTTCGGTACGGTTTACCACGTGATGGAGGCCCACGGGATCGACATGCGGACCGCCGCCTACGTCCACTCGCTAAACCGCATCGGCAGCGCAATCGAGGCCCAAGGAACGCAAAGTTTTTTCGCCGCGACGGAATAAGCTCCCCGCGCCCGTTGACACGAGAAGCCGATCGCTGTAAAAATGGCTGCGGATTGCGTTTCATCGGCCGGGAGACTCGAAATGGATGCCGAGTTGTTCTCTGAGGACTACTTCGCTGCGAGGCAGAAGTTCCGTCATCTTGCGGGAAAGGTTGGTGCGGAGCTTGAGGAATTGGACCTTACGGCACGCGGCCCCGGCAACGAGCCGCTTACGATCGATATTGCGTGGCTGGGATCGAAGTCGCCGCAACGCGTATTGATTCACATCTGCGGCCTGCATGGACTCGAGGGGTTTGCCGGCTCGGCGATCCAGCTACAACTGCTGGGTTCACCGCCGGAGCTTTCGCCGACCGATGCTCTGATTGTCGTCCATGCCGTCAATCCGTTCGGCATGGCCTGGCTGCGTCGTGTGAACGAAAACAACGTCGATCTGAATCGCAACTTCCTGGCGCCAGCAGAGCCCTACAGCGGCGCTTCGCAGGGCTACCGGCAACTCGACACGTTCCTCAATCCCGAGGGCCCCAATCCCGAGGGTCTGGCGCGCGCATTCGACTTCTTCTATCCCACGCTCTTCTGGAAGATCATCAGCATGGGACGCCAAGAACTCAAGCAGTGCGTTGCCGAGGGCCAATACGACTACCCCAACGGATTGTTCTTCGGCGGAGGGCAGCTTGAAGAATCCTCGACAAAACTTCTCGACTGGCTCAAGGCACGGCTGCAAGGCGTTGGGCATCTCGGAGCGCTCGATATCCATACCGGCCTGGGACCCTTCGGAACCGATGCGCTGTTGGTGCCCTATGACCGCGGTTCCGAGAAGTTCACGCGTCTTACGAGTGAACTGGGGGAGCGTGTAGCCCAGGGCAATGACCCGGGCGGCGTCGCTTACCGAATTCGCGGGCTGATGCTTCAGGCCATTGCCCGGGCGATCGGTGCGGCCGACTCCTGGTTGATCTATCAAGAGTTCGGAACGTATCCCATACCGCCCGTCCTGAAAGCCCTGCGGAACGAAAACCGCTGGCACCACTACGGCACACCCGAGGACTTGGACCACCGGATCAAGCGCCGCATGTTGGAAGCATTCTGCCCGGCCGATGAGAAGTGGCGCAAGAAGATCACACGTCGCGGCCACCAAGTGGCACTCGATTTCGCCAAGGTCGTGTTCTCCTAACCGTTTAGCGGTCCGGCTTGCCCGACGTTCCTTAGCGAGATGGCGCCGCAGAATCCCCCCGGCTCAGGTCGCTTTGCATCACGACGACTTGATAGGGGTTCCAGGTGGACATGGTGTAGAAGATCCGGCAGCCATCGGGCGTGGGCGTGGTGTATCGGGCCATGATGAAGGGGCCGTATTCTCCGCCCCAGACGGCAGCTTTGCCCGGGTCGTGTACCGAATCGCCCGTGATCCAGAGCATGGACGGACGGTGCATGAAGTGCCCGTAGCCCTGGTCTAACCACGGCTGGAAGACGATCGTCAAGTCCGACCAGGGCCCCCACGGCTTCGGGGCCGATCGCATCGCGATCCCGCGGGGAATGGTCGAGTTGTAGAGCATCACATAGCGATCGACCGGCTTCAAGAAGGCCACGGAAAGCTCGCCCACCACATCGTGCTTGAACAGCCCCGCGGCGTCGTCTTCCTTGGCCGACCAGCCAGGCTGCCCGTCGTTACCTACTGCGGTACAGTATTGCAGGTGCTCTTTTCGCTCGATGTGTTGCAACGGAATCCGGGCCAGGCACACACTGCTGGCTCGATACGTCCCGCTGCCGAACAGGTAGAGCCACTCGCCCGATTTCCATAGGGCCAGATTGATAAACTTGTCGGTCGACAGGTCGTAGAGCCGCGAAAAAGACTTGCCCCGGTCTGCCGAAACGGCTAGCACCGATCGGCCCATGGTCACTTTGCCCGGCACATGGTCGGTGCTGAAGACAACGTACATCTTCTCGCCGACCGCCACGCCGTGCGTGGGCACCTCGAAACCGCCTTGGCCGATGCCGCTAACTATCGGCGGCTGCCACTTGCCGTCTTCGGACATGACGAACCGCAAGTCGATCTTCGCCGGATCCGTGCTGGCGGTCCAGGCGACGGCGTCGAGGTTTCCGGGCCGGCCGAACGAGTCGCCGAAGAGAAAGAAGAGTCGATCGCCAAGCTCGAACGAACTGCCCAAGTCGGTCCCCAACAGGCCGGCACGTTCGTTGGTTCGACTCAGCGTAGCAGTGCCGCGCTGCCGATCGAAATCGCCGGTCAACTGGCAAACCTTCTTCGTAGAACGGGGAACGTAGACTAACTTGCCATCGTCCGACGCCCGACCGGAGGGCGCCGTGCTCGCACCGATCAGAAGAATCGCAACCAAGTATATCAAGATACTTCCAAGCCGCATGAGACCGTCCGCCCGTGATTTGTCCGATAGTCCAACGCACGCCCGTATAAGAGCCTCATTCTACGGGCCCGCGGCAGCCGTGTCGAGGACACTTGGGTTTTAGGACAATCAACAATCACGTCGGTCAGCAGATTGGCGTCTTCTCTCGTCACTCACCCGGATCGTAGAACATGTCGTCGGACATTCGGCGCTGGGCGGCCATACCGAGGTCGTCGCGCCGGCGGCGCTTGCCTACGGCGTGCCACGGGCTGACGCTCTCCAACTCGGGCATGATCTCGACCAGTTGGTTAGCCAACGTTTGGGCCATCCGCCGGATCGGAGTCTGCTTGGTCTCTTCCATGATCGAGAGCACGGTCTTCATCAGCCGCAACAGTTGCGCCCGCTTCATCACCGGCGGGGAAAGCGGGTCTTCCGCGTCGACCAGCAGTTCCGTAATCGGTACCTCCAACACTTTCTGCCACTCGTAAAGCTTACTAAGCGGCATGTCGCTCGTTTCCTGCTCCATCTCTTTAATCTGGGAAACGTCGACGTTCAGACGCCTGGCGACCGTTCGGCGGGTGATCCCCTGCCGACGGCGAACGATACCCAATCGGTGCAACGCGTGGTTGCTGGCGGGGAAACCAATTTGTTCCGCGTTTCCCACCCCCGACACACTACAGTTCATGATACTCATGACAGTAGTCCTCCTCTCTCACAATCCATTGCGGATTGCAGTAAGGAATCGACAAGAATAGGCGCACGCAAAAGCGATAAGACGTACACCGAATAAACCAGCCGATTCTCTACGTGGCGCCGCTTGCCCAAAATCCAACGCCACACCGTAACCTGACCCGTGGCGAATGCCACGAAAGCCGTCAAGAAAAGCGAGCCTGCAAAAGACGACGACTTTCGAACGTATTCTACCCTAACCCAAAATGGTTGACAAGTACCTCCTCAGAAGGGTTTGCAACTATTCCGCGAATAGGCGGAATGGAGGTCGAAATGCCTCAAGGCGTTTCCCGCAAACGACTTACGGCTTTTTTCCCGTCGTTTAGCGGTCGGGCTTGCCCGACGTTTTTTTGGAAATGCCGTTTGATTCGGCCAAAAGATGGAAAATGGGGACTGGCTCCGAGCATCAGTAGATGCTAAACCGAACTTGTAGCTGATTTTCGGTATGGCGTTGCGGTATCTCCTTTGGCCACAA
>CAYYOX010000482.1:0-5559 GCA_964473065.1 uncultured Planctomycetaceae bacterium
TCGCTTGCCGGATCGAGTTCTGGGGTGATGAGGTCGAGCAACTCTCTTACATCAACCCCACCAGCGGCGAGGTGATCGAGCGCCGCGAGCAGTTGTTCATCTATCCGTCGAAGCATTTCGTGCTGCCCGAGGAACGGATCGAAAAGGCCATCGACGAGATCAAGCAAGAGTTGAAAGAGCGGCTGCAGGAATTCAAAGACAAGGGCAAGCTGCTGGAAGCCCAGCGACTTAGCGCCCGAACGCGATTCGATATCGAGATGATGCAGGAAGTGGGCTACTGCCCGGGCATCGAGAACTATAGCCAGCCACTGAGCGGTCGCCCGCCCGGTTCGCCGCCCGATACGCTGTTCAGTTTCTTTCCCGACGATTTCATGCTCTTCGTCGACGAGTCGCACGTCACTGTGCCGCAGGTCCGCGGTATGCACGCGGGTGATCACAATCGCAAGGTGAATCTGGTCGAGCACGGGTTCCGGCTACCCAGTGCGTTGGACAATCGGCCGCTTAGGTTCCCGGAATGGGAAAGCCGCGCGCCGCAGGTCGTTTACGTCTCGGCCACGCCCGGGCCGTACGAGTTGGAAAAGACCGACGGCAAGGTCGTCGAGCAGGTGATCCGACCGACCGGCTTGTTGGATCCTCAGATCGAAGTGTCCCCGGCCAGGACGCAAGTGCCGCATCTGCTAGGGCAGATCCGCGAGCGGGCGGCCGCGGGTGAACGCGTGCTGGTCACCGCACTGACCAAACGACTGGCCGAGGACCTCTCCGCTTACTTCAGCAAGCAGGATGTCCGCTGCAAGTGGCTGCACAGTGACCTGGACGCCTTCGAGCGGGTCGAACTGCTACGCGAGTTGAGGCAGGGGGAATTCGACGTGCTGGTGGGCGTGAACCTGCTGCGCGAAGGGCTCGACCTGCCCGAGGTCTCGCTGGTGGCCATCCTCGACGCCGACAAGGAAGGCTTCCTGCGAAGTGAAACGTCGTTGATGCAGACCATCGGCCGTTCGGCCAGAAATGTCAACGCGAAGGTGATCCTTTATGCCGACAAGGTAACCAACTCGATGCAACGTGCGATCGAGGAGACCCGGCGTCGGCGGAAAATGCAGCAGGCCTACAACGAAGAGCACGGCATTACGCCCGAGACGATTCAAAAGAGCATCCGGATGGGCATCGAGTCCGAGGTGGCCGCACATGCCCAGGCCAACGCGGCGGTCGGGCATGGCGACGAGACGCAGTACATCACCGAGGAATACCTCTCCGAGCTGGAGGCCGAGATGATGGCGGCCGCCGAGGCGTTGGAATTCGAACGGGCGGCCGCACTGCGCGACCGTATCGAACAGATGCACGAGCAACTCGGCAAGCCGCTGGCCGAGGCCGAAGTCAAGCACGCCACCCGATCCGAACGCGGAAAACGCCGCAAACGCCGCAAAGGTTCCACCCGCGTGCCAAAACCGAAAAAGCTACCGTGACCAACCGTTCTACGACAACTCGATCGACTCGGTGTCGAAGTTGAACTTGACGACCTTGTTCTCGCGGTGGCCGAGGATGCCCATGTTCAAGGGGGCCTGGACGCGAACGGCTGCGGAGATCGGGCTGAAGGGTTCCTCGCGGGTCTTCACGCAATCCAGCAGGTTCTTCCAGAGCTTGGCCGTATCGCCCATGCCGTTCCACTTCAGCCGGATCTCGTCGGTCTCCTTGTTGGTCTTCGGGTCGATCGGCACGATGCGGATGCCGGCGTCGTTGAGAATAATGATCCCGTTGGTGCCGCGGATCTTCGTGTCGATGCCCGTGTAGTTCGACAGCGAGTTCATCATCACCACGCTCGGTCCGTCCTCATAGTCGGCGATGATATTGCACTGGTCGGGCACTTCCCGGTTGTATTGGAAGTTGCCGCCGCCGCCGAGCACGCGCGAGGGATAGTCGAGATCCAAGAGACAAAAGACGGGCGTAAAGATGTGGACCAACAGGTCGGTCGCCGGCCCGCCCGCGTAGTCCCAGTAGAGACGCCACTGGAAGAACCGCGAGGCGCTGTAGGGCACGTTCGGGGCGTCGCCGAGGAACCGTTCCCAGTTCAGGTCGGGGCCCGGCTTGGCGTTGGGATCCGGAATGCCCATCCGCTCGCCCCAGTCGCCGCGTCGGAAATAGCCCAACTGGCAATGGACCGGCTTGCCGATGATGCCGTCCTTGATCATCTGAGAAACTTTGCCGTAATTCTCGTCGGCCATGTACTGGGTGCCGACCTGAACGATCCGCTTGTTCTTCTCGGCCGCCTCTTCGACCTTCTTGGCCAACTCGAACTGCGTCCAGTGGGTCAACGGCTTCTCGCAATAGACGTCCTTGCCCGCGTTCAGGGCATCGATCGCCTGGGGAGCGTGCAGCCGGTCGGGCGTAGCGATGCAAACCAGGTCGACGTTGGGGTCTTGCAGCAGTTCCTCATGGGCGTCATACATCTTGACCCCGCCAAGGCCCTTCGAAGCCGCTTCCAGCCGCGGTCGATACACATCGCAAACCGCCACCGGCTGGGTGATGCCCTGCTGCTGAAACGACTTGACAATCCCCATGTGGGCGCCGGCCCGACCGCCGGCGCCGATGAACCCGACGCCGATCCGCTCGTTGGCGCCTTTCGCCTCTTGGGCCAGGATATCGAACTTCGGCACAAAGGCCGCCGCCGCACCGGTCGCGGCCGCCGTGCGAAGGAAGCTGCGACGCGTATTACCTTGGGACTTCTCGGAACTTTGCGACATGACTCGGAACTCCAATCTTGGGTTGGGAAACGGTAGGAACCAACACACGGCAGGCGAGCAAGGGCCGTGCAGGTGGGTATTCTCGATCGCCGTCATTATGCCAGCGGGCAGCCGAGAAGTCAAACGCAGCGGGACCACAGCACACCCCCCGCTTGCGGCTTTGCAACGCCTTCCCCCGGCAATCGCGTATTCAGAACCGCCGGGCGACTTGATATACTGTCGCCTATGAGCACCGACCCGACCGAACCGCAGGATAGCCGGCAGCGGCGCGAGGCGCGCCAGCGGAGCCTCAAGCGCGGGCAACCGCCCGCCCAGGTTCCCGGCTACGACCCCGAGCGATTCTTGGGCGTGGGCGCCTATGGCGAAGTTTGGGTCGCCCGGCAGCGGAACACGGGCCGTCGCGTGGCGATCAAGTTCTACACGCATCGCGGCGGACTGGATTGGTCGCTGCTGAGCCGCGAGGTCGAGAAGTTGGCCTTTCTGTTCGCCGACCGCTACGTGGTGCAACTGCTGGGGGTCGGTTGGGATGCCGAGCCGCCCTACTACATCATGGAGTATCTCGAACGGGGCTCGCTGGCCGAGCGGTTGCAGCAGGGACCGCTGCCGGTCGACGAGGCGGTGGCCCTGTTTCGCGACGTGGCCGTCGGATTGGTCCATGCCCACGGCAAGGGCGTGTTGCACTGCGACCTGAAGCCGGCCAACATCCTGCTGGACCAGGACGACAAGCCGAGGCTGGCCGACTTCGGTCAGTCGCGGCTCTCCAGCGAGCAGACGCCCGCCTTGGGGACCCTGTTCTATATGGCCCCGGAACAGGCCGACCTGGAAGCGGTGCCCGACGCCCGGTGGGACGTCTATGCCTTGGGGGCCTTGCTGCATTGCATGCTCACCGGCAGTCCCCCGCATCGGACCAATCAGGCGGTCGAGCAGTTCGACCAAACGCCGCATCTGATGCGACGGCTTAGCCATTATCGACGTTTGATCGAGGACTCCCCGCTACCGGACACGCATCGCAAGGTCCGTGGGATCGATCGGAACCTGATCGAGATCATCGACCGCTGTCTGGCGGCCGATCCGGACCGTCGCTTTCCCACGGTCCAGGCCGTGCTCGACGCCTTGGACCAGCGAGCCGAGCGTCGGGCCCGGCGGCCGATGGTCATCCTGGGTACGGTCGGGCCGATCTTGTTGCTGCTGGTCGTTGCCTGGTTTGCCTGGCGAGGGTTCGGCACGACGATGGAACGCTCCGACGCGGCTCTGACCCAACGGGCCCTGCAGAGCAACCAGTTTGCGGCCCAATACGCGGCCCGCGCCGCGGCCAACCAGTTGGACCGTCGTTTCCGTGCCGCCGAGCAAGTCGCTGCTTCCGAAGGTTTACGAAAGGCATTTACGCAAGCCATGGCCGACCCGGAGATCGGCCGGCTGATGGGCGAACTGAACAATGCAGACCTCACGCCCGAGCAACACGAGGAACTTCGCGGCCAATTTCAAGAACATCCGGCCAGGCAGGCCTTTCAGCAGGAATTCGACGCCCTGATTCCCGATGGCATGAGCCCGACCGAAGACGAGGAGGTGGCCAGTTGGTTCTTCTGCGATGCGGAAGGAACCTCTTGGGGCCGTGTGCCGCGGAGCCAAACGATCGGCGGGAACTTCGCTTGGCGGAACTATTTCCACGGCGGACCGACCGATCAACCGGACCATACATGGCGACCGCCGCCGGGGGTGCATATCACGAAGACCATGCTTTCGGCCGTCTTTCGCTCGCAAGCCACCGAACGCTGGATCGTGGCCGTCTCCACGCCCGTGTTCGAGGGTGAGAAGTTTCTCGGCATCGTGGCCCTGACCGTCGCGGTGGGGCAATTCGGTGAACTGAAGGAAGGCAACGATCAATTCGCCGTATTGGTCGACCTTCGGGAAGGAGACAACGAAGGCGTCATCCTGCAGCATCCGTTATTCGACAAACTGCTGACCGAGGAAGGTAGCTTACCCGACCGGCTGACCGCCCGTCGTCTCACGGCCGACGATCTACCCGACGTACCCGAGCGAATGGTCCATTATCGGGATCCGCTGGGTGAAGATCCGGCCGGTGCGGCCTACCGCGGCCAATGGTTGGCCCAAATGGAACCGGTCCGACTCTGCGACGAAGAGACCGGCTGGATCGTGATCGTGCAGGAGGCCTACGACGATGCCATCGGCTCGACCTTGGCACAGCTTCAACGCGATCTGGTAAGCTACGGGATGATTGCGCTGCTGGTGATTGTGTTGGTGATGTTGTTGCTGTGGAGAGTAGTAGGCAGTATGCAGTAGGCAGTGGATAGTGGGCAGTGGTTAGTGGATAGTCGCAAGCGTTGTTTGCGGGTGTGTTCATAGTTCAAAAGTTTTTTCTATGCCGGATTTAATTGCACAAGGTGCTGAGGCTCAACAGCGATGGCGGCGGGGATTGCCTGCGCGGCGTGCGGTCGTTCTCGGGCGTGGCGGGGGACTTTGGTCGGTGCCTTGGGATTCCCAGGTCTCCCGGCAACACGTTCGGCTGCAGTGGAACGGCGAAGTGCTCGAAGTGACCACGCTTGAGGAGGCCCGAAACCCGGTCTACTTCCGCGGGCTGGAGACGCCCCAGTTCGCCTTGCGGCCCGGCGAACACTTCGTGATCGGGCAGACGACTTTCACGCTGGCCGATCAGCGTGTGAGCATTACGGCCGAGGGGCCCAAGCCGGTTCAGCAGCAAGCGTTCAGCGCGAATTACCTCAAGCAGATCCAGTTTCGCAACCCCGACCGACGCATCGAGGTGCTCAGCCGGCTGCCGGACGTGATTTCCGGGGCGACCGGCGAC
>CAYYOX010000483.1:0-1408 GCA_964473065.1 uncultured Planctomycetaceae bacterium
GGCTATTCTTCGTCGGCCGCGCGGAGCCAGGGGCGGATTGTGGGCTCGTAGCTGTGGATTTCGGCTGCGGTGAAGAAAATCTCGATCTCGCGGACGGCCGCCTCGGGACCGTCGGAGGCGTGCATCAGGTTCATCTGTTGGCTGGCGCTGAAATCACCGCGGATTGTGCCGGGGGCGGCATTTCGACCGTTGGTGGCGCCGGCCAGGTCGCGGACCACCCGGATGGCCTCGACGCCCTCGACAATCGCCGCGATGATCGGGCCGCCGGTGATGAACCGCTCGAGGTTCGGATACCAACCCTTCTCGACGTGTTCGGCATAATGGCGCCCGGCCAACTCGGGAGTGACCCGCATCATCTTCATGGCGATCAGGTTCAGGCTCTTATCTTCCAGCCGCGAGAGCACGCGACCCATCAGGCGACGTTGCACGCAATCTGGCTTCAGCAAAACGAGTGTTCGTTCCATGTTGGAAATCTCCAGGCTAAGTATGAAGGCGTGGATTGTAGGCGATGCCCCCCGGTCGTGCAAGCGTAATGCGACGCAAAGACGGCAATCCGGCCGGAAAACTCAACGCATTCTTCCCAGTCGAAGGAAATCAGGGAAAATAGGGGGCCGGGACCGGCCGGGTATTTGAAATCCGGAGGCCCCTGCCAGATGTGCCGATAATTCGTACTGGGGAAGGAAATCACGTCGCTGGGCATCGCGTGTGGGAAAGCCGTTCCTTCCATCTCGCCACACCCAAATCCAAACTCGAAATGTTTAGACGCGCATTGGGCTACACGTCTCTGCCCGGCGTTGCGTTGTGCTGCGTGGGAATTGTCCTGGCCTCGATCGGTTTGCCGGCCTGGTCGCAAGAACCGATCGGATCGGCCTTTCAAGGGGCATCCCCGTGGCCAAGCAGTGCCAGCGCAGACGCCGATCTGGAGTCGGGGACATCCCTTGGCTATGCACCGAGCGGCTTGCCGATCGGTTTCGAGGACTCTACGCACGCAATCGAACGGCAGCGAGAATTCTTACCAAGGGTCGTTGTCGATAATGATCCTTGGTGTTTCCAGTCGTTGCCCGACGGGTTGATCTATCGATCGTATTGGGCCGGCGTGAAAGAGTCGCGGTTTGCCGCCCAGGCGTCATACGAGGAAGACGACGGATGGATCTTGGACCTCGCGGTCGGTGGTCGCGTGGGTTTGTTTCGTTACGGCAGCACGGATTCGCTTCGACCCGAGGGCTGGCAACTCGACTTGGAAGGGGCGGCGTTGCCTCGGCTCGATCTGGAGGAGTCGCTCGACGTGACGGCCATCGATTTTCGGTGTGGCCTTCCGATTACCTACGGCGTCGGCCGGTATCAGACAAAACTCGGCTACTATCACCTCAGTGCCCACCTGGGTGATGAGTTCATGCTGAAGAACCCC
>CAYYOX010000483.1:1418-5542 GCA_964473065.1 uncultured Planctomycetaceae bacterium
GTGGGGGAACTCGTTCGATCTGACCGAGCAACTTCGGGCCTATGCCGAAGCGGCCTGGGCCTTTTCTGCCAACGGCGGCAGCGAGCCGTGGGAATTCCAGTTCGGCTTCGATTGGAGCCCGAGCAAGCCGACTCGACTGTGCCCCGTGCCGTTCCTGGCCGTCAATGGGCACTTGCGCGAGGAGGTCGATTTCGGCGGGAATCTGAGCTTGCAAGCCGGTTGGTTGTGGCGAGGAATCTCGGGCCATGTGTTCCGGATGGGGATGCTCTACTTCAACGGCAAGAGCGATCAGTTCGAGTTCTTCAACCGCGATGAAGAGAAGATCGGGCTGGGATTGTGGTACGACTACTAGCCACCCTTGCATGATCTTGGGTATATGTAGGTGGGTCGAGCAGCGAAGACCCACGCGTCGAGAGACGATACAGGGTGCTTCCGCGTGGGGCTTCGTGCGTAGACCCACCCTACTATTGAGCGTCTTCAATCGAGGTCCGTCATGGAACTGCTGGGGCGACGATACGACTCGGGCCAACCGGTCCGGCTGAAGATCGACTCGCAACAAATCGGCCAAATCATCCCCGTCGAGTCTCCAACAGGCCCGGGCATGTCGCTGCCGTGGATCGCGCCGGCGTGGATCGACCTTCAGGTCAACGGTTACGGCGGCCAGGAGTTCAGCGCGGCCGACCTTACGCCCGAGAAGGTTCGGCGTATCGCTTTGGCCATGGACGCCTTTGGAGTGGGGCGGTTCTGTCCGACCGTGACCACCGGTGGCGAGGAGGTGATCGAGCACGCGTTGCGAACGATTGCGGCCGCCTGCCAGTCGTCGAGCGAAGTCGGCCGACGCGTGGCCGGGATTCACCTGGAAGGCCCGTACTTGTCGCCGGAAGACGGCCCGCGCGGCGCCCATCGCCGCTCCTACGGCCGGCTGCCCGATTTCGATCAGTTTCGCCGATGGCAAGATGCGGCCGACGGGCGAATCCGCATTTTGACCATGGCCGTGGAATTGGACGGGGCCATCGACTTCATCGAGCAAGTTGCCGATACGGGAGTCGTCGTCGCGATCGGGCATTCGGCGCCCGATTCGGACCGGATTCGCGCGGCCGTCGATGCCGGCGTCCGGCTGAGCACTCCCCTGGGCAACGGATGCCACACCGTATTGCCGCGACACCCCAACTACCTCTGGGACCAACTGGCCGACGACCGCCTGACGGCCAGCCTGATCGTCGACGGCCATCACTTGCCCCCGTCGGTTGTCAAGACGTTTGTGCGTGCCAAGACACCCGGCCGTTGTCTGTTGATCAGCGACTTGGCCGGTCAGGCGGGCCTGCCGCCGGGCCGACACCAGGGCAACCTTTCCGAGGTAGAAATCCTCGAAAACGGCCGCTTGGTCGTTGCCGGCCAAACAGAACTGCTGGCCGGAGCTTCAGCACCGATCGGAGTCGGCGTAGCCAACGTGATGCGAATGGCCCAGGTCAGTCTGTCAGAAGCCGTGGCCATGGCGGTCGATCTTCCGGCCAAGCTATTGGGAATCGAGCCGGGCCGACTCGAACCGGGCGAACCGGCCGATCTGGTCTTGTTCGATCTGGAACCCGAGTTCCGCGTCCGAGCCACGCTACTCGACGGCCAGACGGTATATGGCCGCGTCGAGGAGCCGGAAACTTGATGTCCGGCCAAGCCATTCGTCGAACATCCGAGACTTCTGGGTGAGCCTGCCCCGGAGCACGTTGCATAGTAGTGTGTCGAGGATTGCTTGTCTTGCAGAATAGAAATCCATTTCTATTCTGCAAGACATAAATGCGACCAGCCCCGCCGTGCGAGGGGTGAGCTGGGCGCAGTCACAAAGACCCGTCGGACTACAGCATCAATAGAATCCGCCATGCCACGCGGACGGCCAGCAGGACGACCACGATGAAACCGATACCGCCAAGGAGGTTGACCAGCAGCGTGTTGCGGCGCTCGCCCATGATGTCCTTGCGGTTGGCCAGATAGAGCATCGTGGCCGCCATCAAGGGATTACCCAAGACGGTAAGCGCCTGGCCGAAGATGATCAGATTGACCGGCTTCTCGCCTGTGCGCAGCGCTGCCAGGGCAACGATCATGCCGATGAGCATCACCAGAACGGTCAGCACACGCGTCCAAGTATCGCTGAGCCGGGCCGGTTTACCCAATCCGTCGGCCAGGATGCTGCCGCCGATCATGGCGTTGATCAGAAAGGGGTTCATCGCCACGGCCACCAGCCCGACACAGAAGATCCAGTAGGCGCCGCTTCCCAGCAGCGGTTTCAAGGACTGGGCCAAGACGCCGATATCGGTGGCCGCCTGACCGCGGATGACGGTGGCGGCAGTGATCATGATGATCAGGCTCACGCCACACAGCACACACACCCCAGCGATGGCATCTCGCACTCCGCGTTGATAATCTTCGATCGTCCAGCCTTTCTCGCGAACCAAGTTGCCCTGATAAAGGGCGCCGGCCACCGAGAATGTCGTTCCCACCATTGAAGCGATCAGGATCATCGGGTCGATGAGCTTTCCGTCGACGATCTTCGGCACGCCGAGCTCGATTCCCTCGGGCAAACTGGGGATAAGCCCTCGCAGAACGGCCGCCGCCTCGGGTTGCGCTACGATCAAGTTAAAGAGGAAGCAGGTCAGGATCACGCCCACCATGACCTTCATAACCCGTTCCAAGACGCGATAGATCTCTTTGGCGGAAAAAAGAAAGACGACGATCAGACCGTTGAATCCGACCATGACCCACGGCACGGCCGAGGCAGGCAAGAACGCGCCCGCGGCGGCCGCCACGGCCAGATTGTTGGAAAACTGGAAGGCGGCACAAATCAAACACAAGGTAATTCCGACCAGCGCGGCAGCCGGCCGGCCCAACCGATCGGCCAGCAGTGCGCAGGGCGTCGCTCCGCCGACCACGCCGATCCGAGCGCCCATGGTCAAAAACGTTCCCATCAGCAGACCGGTCAGCAACAGCATCCAGATCAGTTCGTACCCGTAGTTGGCTCCCACGTTAGCGTTAATCAGCAAACTGCCCGGCCCAAAAACAACGCAGGCGGTGATCAGCGCCGGCCCGATCGATTTCCACCACGGCAGCCGTCTTTTTGAGCCAGAGGTCGATTCGTTGGCCATGAGATACTCCAAACCTCGTTAGAAAGCCAATAATGCCGAACAATTCTTCCCGTATTTCTATCCTCCGCTTGAGTTTCACGCAAGAGCCAGGGCCGTTTGGGTAAACACCAGGAGATCTGCAAAGTCCGTTTTATGGAGTGGAAAATGGGGACTGGCTCCGAGCATGAATAGATGCTAAACCCGCCGGGAATCTCTCCGGCTCGGTGCCTGTCCCCTTTTTCCACGGTGCCTCAGTGTCGCGCCCGAAAATGGGGACAGGCACCGTCGGCGTCATGGATCACCACTGCAATACCCATCGTCGACGGAGCCAGTCCCCGTTTTCGGGCTCCCGCATGATAGATTCGACAACTTTGCAGATTTCGTGGGGTAAATGCACCACGGTTTGCCATACCCGGCATGGGGTGTTATAACGGATTCCGCTGGAAACCATATCTTGACAACATTCTTCCCCCGAGGAGACCGCCGTGAGTAGGTTGAACGTGTTGACATGTTTGTTGAGTTTGGCAATCCTTCTGCCGACATCGGCCTTCGGCGAATCGCCGGCTCGTGTTCTTCCGGAGGGGGAATTACCCAAGGATAGCCGACTTGGCCCGCTGAAGGACCTCAATGGTTACTTCCCCTTCGAACCGTGCAAGACGCCCGACGCGTGGTCCGCTCGTAGCGAGGCCGTCCGGCGTCGGATTCTGGTGGCGATGGGATTATGGCCCATGCCGACCAAGACGCCGCTCGAGGCAGTGATCCATGGAAAGGTGGACCGCGAGGAGTATACGGTCGAAAAGGTTTACTTCCAGAGTTTCCCCGGACATTTCGTCACCGGCAGCCTCTATCGACCCAAGGGGCGCGACGGTCGCCGGCCGGCCGTGCTCAGTCCGCACGGGCATTGGGCCAACGGTCGCTTCTACGACGCGGGCGAGGACGAAGCGCGAAGGCAGATTGAGATGGGTGGCGAGAAGTCGCCGATTGCCGCCCGATTTTCATTGCAGGCCCGCT
>CAYYOX010000484.1:0-4119 GCA_964473065.1 uncultured Planctomycetaceae bacterium
AGAGCGGCCGCCTTCGGCAAGTTCGTCAGTAAGCTGGACTTGAAGACCGACTACGTGCTGTGTGCTGAATTCACCCTCCACATCGAAAAGAGCTATCAGGAAGTGTATTCGGTGATTGTGGACGCAAGGGGAGGCATTGTGTGGGAAGACAGCCAAGGGCCGGGGGATCCTGAATTCGACAAGATCGCAGGGACTGCGAAAAACTGTTGTGTGCTGGTATGCAGACGTCTGACGCCGGTCATGGGTTTGGACAAGTTGCCGAAAAAGGAACTGGCCGAGGACAAGAAACAGACGCTTCGAAAGATGCGGGCGGAACAGCCCCCTAGCCAGTCTGAGTTCGCGGCAATTGAGAAACGTTTGCACGCCATGAAGAAAGCCGGAGCCTCCGCTCGCTTGATCATCTATCCTGCTCGAGTGGGTGGCGACCACACTGACAAGGCTAGCACCAGGCGTCTAACTAAACTGGTTAACGACGCCGAGCTGTGCCAGGCGACCGTGGCGAAAACGGGTCCGGTCTTGGAAGGCAGTGGCTGGCCAAACGAGATGAAGGTCCTCTGGCTATTCGCCCATGCCGCAAGGGAGTATGCCCAAGAACATCCGGCCGACAGCGACTACGTTTTGTTTGCCGATTACTGGTTTGCCCCGGATGGCAAAGTATGGGCCGTACACTTCGTGGTTTGCGACCGCGCCGGTGACTGGGTAATCGTGGATTTGCAGAATTCACACCAAAAGGAGTTTCAGCGAATCAGTCCGAAGAATCTAGAGGACTGCGATCGTCTCGTGTTGGAGCGTCTGAAAGCGAAATTAGCGGACCGTCAACTGTAGGAGTCGAAACGGGGACGCAGCTAGTTATTGGAGTCGAAACGGGCTCGGCAAAGAGACCGCCCGGCGGCGGAATCGAGACTTTCTCGTTCTTTTTGGGCGGCACTGACGGTGGTTTGGCGGACATGCGTTCCTTGACAATGATCTCCCGGCGGTAGTTTCCCGCTCATGTCGTCACAAGGTGCATTTGATCTGCCACATGTCCCGGCATTCGGCAACCCGCCGGTTACGGCTGGTAGCCGCAACGGCGCCGGTTGGAATTGTGAGCGGAATGGCGTTATCCGCCGGTCCCAGCGAGTACACATAGCCGCGACAAAACCGGCGGCTATCGCCTTGCCGCTCACGATTCCAGCACCTGGTAAACTCGATATTGGCGGAGCACTGGGTTTTTTTGGGTGCGTCGCGTATAATCGCCGGGAAAGATACCCCATTTTGCCCTTTATCTGGAGGCCCTTTATGTGGAGATCGGTCATGAAACGGCGTGATTTTGTCAAAAACGTTTCGGCCGCGGGGTTGCTGTCGATGATGGATCCGGGCTATTTGGCGGCTCGGGAGGCGCTTCAGGCCGGTGCGAAGCCGGAGGAGCCGGTCGCGCGGCGGAAATATGGCAGTACGGACGAGTCGCTCTCGATTATCTGCTTCGGCGGGATCGTGGTGATGAACGTTACGCCCGAGCAGGCTACGAACTATGTGGCCGAGGCGGTCGATCGGGGGGTGAACTATTTTGACGTGGCGCCCATGTATGGAGACGCCCAACAACGGCTTGGCCCGGCCTTGAAGCCGTATCGTGAAAAGTCCTTTTTGGCCTGCAAGACGACCCGACGCGATGCGGCCGGGGCCAAGCAGGAACTCGATGACTCGTTGAAAAAGCTCCAGACCGATCATTTCGACCTCTACCAACTCCACCTACTAGCCACCATGGACGATGTCGAGCAGGCATTCGGGCCGGGCGGTGCCATGGAGACGTTTATCGAGGCCAAGAAGCAGGGTAAGGTGCGGTATCTGGGCTTCTCCGCGCACAGCGAGGGGGCGGCCTTGGCGGCCTTGGATCGGTTCGACTTCGATTCGGCCCTGTTTCCGATGAGTTTTCCGCTCTGGCTGAAAGAGGATTTTGGCCCCACGCTTCACAAGCGGCTGATGGAAGAAAAGCGCGGCATCCTGGCCATCAAGGCGATGGCCTATCAAAAGTGGCCCAAAGAGATGAAGCCGGAAGACCGTCGCTGGAAAAAGGCCTGGTACCAGCCGCTCGATACGGTCGACCAGGCGGCCCTGGGCCTGCGGTTCACGCTCCACCTGCCGGTCAACGCCATGGTTCCGCCGGGTCAATGGGAGCTATTCAAGATGGCCCTGGACCTGGCCCAGTCGGGGGCATTGACCCCACTGAACGAGCAAGAGCGCCAAATCGTCGCCACCATGGCGGAAGAGGCAGACCCGCTTTTTGAGAAACACGCCAAGGCCTGAGGTCGGTTTTTGTCGATCGGGCGGCGAACATGCCGATCGCAAAGAAAAAACGCCCGATCGCAAAGAAAAACGCCCGATCGCAAATAAAAACGCAAGTCCCTGTATACCAGGGACTTGCGTTAGTGGTGCGGGGCGGGTTCGCACCGCCGACACTCGGATTTTCAGTCCGTTGCTCTACTAACTGAGCTACCGCACCGGCTAGATCTCTACCTCTTCAGTCCAGTGCTCAATAGGCCGAGCTGACTGTCCTGACCCCGAGACCAGGGGCGAAAACACCTTAGTATAGGATTTACGGCTCGATTGTCAATTCGGGGTGCTCTGAATTGACCGAGGAAAAAGGGGACAGGCACCGAGCCGGGGAGATTTCCGGCGGGTTTGACATCTATTCATGCTCGGAGCCAGTCCCCATTTTTCACAATTCGGGGCGCCCGGATTGCCGAAAAGGGCTTCGATCCTTGACTCTTGGCATCCGTGGCATTATCATCGACTGTACCGTGGGGTGTTATACATATTCTTTCCCGCCGCTAAGTTATTTCTCACTCGGGCACGCGGCTGGGAGGCTTTTGGTGATTTTCTTGGGCGTGGTCCCCGGCCGCGTGAACCGTCACATGGATAATCCGATCTCTCGATGCGGCCCGATGGTGTTTTGCGCCGTCTTGTTTCTGCTAGGCGCCGGTGCGCCGGTTGCGGTCGAGGGCCATACGCCGGAGAGCCCCGAAGTGCGGGCGATGGTCGGTCGTGGCATCAAGTTCCTCGAGTCGAAGGAAGCTAACGACAGTCGCCTTGGGGCCAAGGCCCTGTTGGGGATGGCATTGATAAAACATGGCGCCAAGCGGAACCACCCGCGCGTGCAGGCGGCCATTGAAGCCATTCAAGAGGCTGTCACCAAGGCAAGCGAACCGGATAAACTGGGCGAGGATATCGATATCTATAGCACCGGTTTGTCGGTCATTTTTCTGGTCACGGCGGATCCGCAGAAATACGGCAAGGAGATCGTCTTTTTGCTCGATTCATTACGCGCGCGGCAGAAGGATCATGGGGGATGGGGTTATGAGCGAAAATCAGCAGGCGACACCTCGATGACCCAGTACGGAGTCCTTAGCCATTGGGAGGCGGCCCAGGCCGGAATCAATGTTTCCACCGAATCGATCGAGAAGGTGGCAATCTGGCTGTTTAAGACTCAGGATCCCAAGGGAGGGTTCGGCTATCAAGGTAAGGTTTCAGAATCGTATGATCCGGTGAATCAGTCCGCCATATCGCTGAGCATGACCGCGGCCGGGCTGGGGAGCACCTATATCTGCGCCGACATCTTGGGGTTGATCCAACGGCGCGAGCGGCGCGATTCGGGAGTGCCGGCTGTGCTGAAGAGAGTCGAAAAAGACGCCCCCAAAGCAAGCCCGACGCAACGGAAGACCAGCCTCGATCCCCAATTGTTTAACACCGTGCAAGCGCGTGGTGTCGGGTGGATGCAGAAGAATTACCAAATCAAGACCGGGCAATGGGCATACTATTGTTTGTATGCCTTGGAGCGATATATGAGTTTCCGCGAGCTGGCCGAAGGAATCGGCGACGCAGCGGACGGGCCAAAATGGTATAACGACGGCGTGGCCTTTTTGAAGGCGGAGCAGAAGGAAGACGGAAGTTGGACAAGCAGTTCGCGAAGCACCCCCGCCACGTCATTTGCCATTTTGTTCTTGATGCGATCGACGAAGAAGAGCATCGAGAAGGCCAAGAACCTTGGCGGAGGGATGTTGGTCGGGGCGCGCGGGCTGCCCAAAGACACCGATCAGGTCGAGTTGCTCGGGGGTAAAGTGGTCGCCAAGTCGAAGATGGGGC
>CAYYOX010000484.1:4129-5517 GCA_964473065.1 uncultured Planctomycetaceae bacterium
GGTTCAACGCCACTTCCGACATAGACTACTCGCGGGCGGCCGATTTGCTGGCCGAGTTGCCGCCAAACGAGGCAGAAGCGGCCACCAAGAAGCACACCGAAGCCTTTCGCCGCCTAGTGGCCGACAAGTCACCTGAGGCTCGGATCGCGGCCATTCGCGCGCTAGCCACGCACCGGAACTTAGAGAACGTGCCGACGTTGGTCTACGCTTTGACGGATCCCGACATGGTCGTGTTGCGCGAGGCCCGCGACGCGCTGCGACGCATTAGCCGGAAACCCAAGGGCTTCGGTTTGTCCGGGGAACCTTCCGAAGCCGAACGGCTCCTGGCCATCGGGAAGTGGAAGGCATGGTATTTGGCAGTCCGCCCGGACGCTGAGTTTGTGGATTGAAGATCGAGGACAAGAGAGGCATTGTGAGTCAAGGAACTGCTTCACCGCCGAGGTCCGGTGCTCGTTACCGGCTGGAGGTCTCGCGCTACGACCGCGCCTCCAGCATGTTGATTGCGCTGCTGATCCTGCTGGGTGTGGCCGTGTTCTTGTTGCTGGTGGTGTTCTTGACAAGCCATGTTTTCGTGGGCCAGATTGCCGTTCCCGTGGAACTGATGGACATCGGTGACTCGGATGGACCGCTCGGCGGCGACAATAAGCTGGAAGGCCCGATGGACGAGGAAATCGAACTGCCCGAACCGAACGTGCAGGATACCTTGGCCGCCGTGGCCGATGCGGTCGCTTTGCAGGCGGCCATTCTCGACAATCCCGCGCTGAGCGACAAACTCAGTGCCGGGCGTGGCGGGGACGGTCGCGGCAAAGGCTCGGGAATAGCGCGACGCTGGGAGGTTCGCTTCGACCAGGGAAGCAGCCTGGAGGTTTATGCCAAGCAGCTCGATCACTTCGGGATTGAACTGGGAGTGCTGATGCCGAACAACCGGGTGGTCTACGTTTCGCAGCTTTTCGGGACCGCGTCCCAAGTTCGCGAAGGCGCGCGCGACCAGGAGAAGCGATACTATTTGACCTGGCGAAGCGGCGAACTGATGGCGGCCGATCGCGAGTTGCTCGATCAGGCGGGGGTCGAGAGCCGAGGTAAGATCATTATGAAGTTCCTGCCGCCTCAATTGGAGGCCCAATTGCAGCAAATGGAACAGACGCGCGCCGGCGCCGATGCGAGCCGGATTCGCCGAACGCGCTTTCGCATTCTCCCCGATGGCAGCGGATTCAAGTTCGATATTCTGGATCAGTCGTATAGGTAGTGGGGAGTAGTGGGGAGTGGATAGTGGGTAGTGGATAGTGGGTGCGGCAGTCGGTTTGTGATATGAGTGGACTTTTGCAAAATGCAGATTCAACCTCCCCTCTCCCTTTGGGAGAGGGGCCGGGGGTGAGGGCATAGAAAAG
>CAYYOX010000485.1:0-5511 GCA_964473065.1 uncultured Planctomycetaceae bacterium
AGGCTGACCACCACAATCGTGATAGTCGGATTGATTGCCGTTTCGCTAATCGCGTTGTTGCGCCACTGGGGCACGAGCCGAGTTTCCGAAGCAAACACCGATGTCCCTGCTCGGCAAATCGCTAGCGGCAAACGCCTTCCGTTAATCATCAAGGTTCGTCAAGAACCGGTGGAGCTCGAGCCCGTCCTCGGTTTAGGCGACGCGGTTACCGAGGGGCAGCTACTGAAGGCTTTGTGTGCATCTGCACCGCAGTGGCATCCGCCAACGGTTCCTTCCTTGATCCACGAATTGAAACTCTGGGGCAGGGAAGCGAATTTCACGAAAGCCATGGTCGGACAAGAGCGGACTGGCACAATCATGACCGAGACTTTGCTTAGCGATAAGCTGTGTCGTGAACGAACCACCCCCAATGGAGCCAGCTTCCTTCTTGACTCACCCTTTGGAATTCATGTCGTTCAGTCGGGATCGTGGGACGCCAAAGGCAATCGCGCGGAAGGACACTACGGCCAACTCCTGATGGTTCTTGGTGAGGCAGGTGTGCCATTGCATACGCCGGTGACAACGGTGTCGGGACGCACCGGTACGGTGGCCGACGTTTTGCAAGACGCGATAATGCGTTTTATGTGGACACGTGAACTGGAATTCATCGGTGAAGCACTTGCATTGTGGCTTCCTCCAGAAACAACGTGGACCAATCAGTTTGGAGATCGATACTCTTTCGATGAGTTGGTTCAACACCTAATTGCTATCCCCCGAGGGCAAGGGGCTTGCGGCGGATCCCACGTGGCCTCTTCGACCGCCGCGATACTACGTGTGGACGATCAATATCGGCTGCTTTCGCCGTCCGTTCGCAAGCAAGCTCTGGTTTGGTTCGCGGACCTTTCGGAGCTTTTGGAGAGGACCCAACGTCCCGAAGGCGGCTGGGACAGGACTTGGCCAGGGACCAAAACGAAAGAAGCCATGTATCACCATCCCGTTCTGGATCGTATTACCGTAATCGGCCATCACCTCGAGTGGATTGCGATTGTCCCTGAGTCGGTTCGTCCGTCGAAGAAAACCGTTGCCCGTGCGGTTGCCGCGCTTGCGGAGAGTTTCGACGCATTGCCGGCTATGGAGCATCGGTCTTTCAAGAGCATCTTGCCGTGCAGCCACGCTGCAAACGCGTTGTGCCGGCTCCAAGGAAAAGAACCGTATGCAACGTGGAAGGAATATTGGGACTCCGGACGGCTGGTCCGTACTTCCAGGGGACTTGGACTTCGGCGGCCAAACCCCATGACGGAGTCAGTCTCCGAAACTCCACTCTTCGATGGCAAGTGAAAACGATGCAGACACATGATCATCACAATGGAAAGGCATCTGACGAAGCAAAAAAGAGTAATGTTTGGCGTAATATCGTGCGTTAAGGTTTTTCTTTACCACTCTTAAAAGGAGAGACGTCATGGTTCGGAAAGTTGTTCCTGTTCTTATTTTGGTGACGGTTGCTGCGGGGATGTTCTCACTCGGCCCTCATCAGTGTCCCGGTGTTGTAGTATCGCAGGCAGAAGCCAGTACTGCGATGGGTAGTTGCTATCTCCACAATACGCTTACGGAAACAATATGCGTGTCCGGCGTCTGTGGAACGGCTACGAAGAACAAGATACACTACGCTCTGTATGGCCTCAAACTCCAATGGTTTGTCTGCGATGACGACGCGAGGTGTATTTATCAGGACTATAGTCGCGACACTCCGAGTTGCACAGGATCGTAGCAGTAGTCGTAGGGGCCTAGTTTGTTTGAGAGCCTTGTGTATTTCTCGGCTTGTACTTCCCGGACGCGCCGTCGCTCCGTACGGCGTGCCTGGCGCGCGTCGCCGCGGGTGCGAGACGAACCGCAGCACGTGTGACGAGACAACGTGAGGAAGCTTTGTAACGCCGCTTGGCGACACCGATTCCTCCGAAGAAACTTTGCGCGAAAGGACGATGAAAAAGATGGATATCGTAAGCTTCTTGCGTCTGTCGTTGTGGTCATGTTTGCTATTTGGTCTGATGGCTTCCTTTGGTTTCGTGTCTCCCGAAGAGCCACTCGTCCTTGACGACGTTATCGAGGGACTGAAGCGCTCCGAGACCCTCTTTCTCGAAGAATCAGAGAGTTTTCAAATCGTTTACGCTCGCGAAAAGAGCGAGAATCTAGAAGGGGGAGGAGATCTGCTCACTGCTGAATGGACGTTGGCGCACAAAGGCGACAAGTGGCTCATCCAACGCCGATTTCTTCGCCCGGGCAAGCGGGGAAAAGTGACGATTCCCGCCGAGCCAAATTTGTTGATTGCAGATGCCGACAGGATTCTGGAATGGGATCAAGGTGGCGAACACTGTGCGGTGGACCGTTCTCAAGATCGCCAAAATGCATTTAGTGGATGGTACTACTTCCGAAATCTGGGGCTTAACGTGTACAAGTATATCGCCGAATCCGGCGGTCTGGATTACGAGAAGATCCAAAAGGAGGAGCGGCATCAAAAGAATCTGGACCATCCTTTCTTGCCGGAGTTTCTTCAAGTGAATCGATCGAATTATCGGTTGCTCCCAGATCGCGAGGAAGTGGACGGGGTCTCGTGCTGCGTGCTTGAGTGGGCCGGAATGGACCGAGTTTGGATCGACCCAGAACATGGATTCGCCATTCGGCGCAGGGCCTACCATTGGGGGCCTGGTGATCAGCTCAAATACGAGATATTCAATCGGGACTTCCGCGAAGTAAAGCCCGGGCTCTGGCTTCCATTTACGCAAGCCGTCGATAAGTACGGCAGTATTGATGTTGATGGGGAGGGAAAACGGCTTTTGGGGAAGATCATAAACAAGTCAGTCTACGTAGTAAGAAAGCTGGAGTTTGACAACGTTGAGGATGACTTCTTTGAAGTGAACCTTCCTCCGGGAACCGAGGTGAATGATTCGATCCGCAAAATGCAATACCACGTTGCACGAGAGGGCGGCAACCCGCTCGAAGGGCCAATTTCGCAGGGAATGGGGCTTCTTCGCTGGCCAGCGTATCGTAAGTGGATCGTTATCGTAAGTGCCTTACTGATTCTCTTCGTTGCTGGCTGGCTGTTGGTATCACGCACTCGGACGTCGACTCCCGCGAAGAAAGCCTAGCTGACACCTAAGTTCAAGTTTTGCACATTTTTGGGCTCACTAAGGCATCCACAGGAAAGGTAGACGAAATCGTGACAAAGACCGCGATGGCAGCATGGGGGATCATACTGTTCGCAACAATCGGTGTGCACGGCGAGAAACACGAATCGCCCCGTTCTCTATTTGTGCCCGAGACGGCCTCCTCGCTTGGAAGATCGGAGACGCTGGAGAAGCCGTCGAAGGATTGGTCCTGGTTGCCGTGGTGGCGAGAAAAAGGCGACTGCGGGCCGTTAGCCCTGTTTGTTCTGATGAAACTCGAAGGTAAGCAGGTGACGGTGCATGACATCAAGAGACTGACGCCCTTCGACCCCGAGCAAGGGTGTTCGCTACATGACCTTTGTCGAACGAGCGAGAAGCTGGGGATGCTGACGGAGGTGCGATTTGTCAAACCTAGCGATCTGAGTAACCTGCCCCACCCTTTTATCCTACACGGAGTGGCCAGCATTGAAAGGAACCTCGGTCACTTCGTCGTGATCGTCGATTACGATCCCGATGGCGAGAATTACGCAGTGATCGACCCGATTCGTGAAAGCTTTGCATGGAGCCCAGAAGCATCTGTGCATAACGGATATAGCGGTTACGTGCTCGTCCCCATGTATCCAAGCACCGAGAAATGGAATAGCTTGGCGAGTTGCTCCTTGCTCTTCGCCGGTGGTGGCCTCTTTTCCATTTGGTTCTATCGTACTTGCCGCTTCAGGCGTCACGTTGCGCCGCAGTCGTGACAATGACGGAAACGTCTTGCCACAGTGGGGATGTATGGGAATGGCATGCGAGGACTGTTCGTCCCACGAACGAGGTGAGAAACGAAGGCGTCGGTTCGCGATCTTTGGGATTCTGGTTTTCCATTGTGTGCTGGTCTCTTGGGGCGCATGGCGACACAGCCCCACCGCAGATGAAGTGGGGCATCTTGCAGCCGGGATTAGCCATTGGCAAGTCGGGAAATTCGATCTATACAGGGTAAATCCTCCGCTTGTCCGCTCTGTTGCCGCCGTGCCGTTGATCTTTTTCATGCAGACCCATATCGGGTGGGACGGTTTTGCTGACGCTCCGTACTACCGCCAGGAATCCTACCACGGAAGTGAGCTAATCAGGGCAAACGGCGTCCGATACTTCTGGTTGCTAACGCTGGCACGCTGGGCATGCATCGTCTTCAGTCTGATAGGGGCCACTGTCTGCTACTGCTGGGCTGCAGACCTTTACGGTCAGTTGTCGGGTCTTGTGGCGATGGTTCTCTGGTGTCTTGCGCCAACTATACTTGCCCACTCGCAACTGATCACACCTGACGTCGGGGCCGCGGCGTTGGGCGTCGCAGCGGGGTACGCCTATTGGCGCTGGCTCAGGAGGCCAGCGTGGAAGAGTGCGATTATCGCGGGGCTGGTCCTCGGACTGGTAGAACTCACAAAGACCACATGGATCATTCTGTTCGCGCTGTGGCCGCTTCTATGGATTGTCTGGCGTTTGCCCGAGCGACCACGGTTCCGAGAATGGAAATGCCAAGCCCTTCAACTGAGCGTCATTCTGGGTGCCGGGCTTTATTTGATTAACCTGGGGTATGCGTTTGAAGGGACGCTCACGCCCTTGGGTAAATACTCATTTGTTAGCAGGCAATTGAAAGGAGCGACCGGTCTTACCGAGGCAGAATCACGTAGCATGTTGGTTGGAAATCGATTTGCCGATACATGGATGGCGCCGATCCCCGTTCCACTCCCTTGGAACTATGTCCACGGTGTCGACTTCCAGAAGCGGGACTTCGAGCGAAAAATGTGGTCCTATCTCCGAGGCGAACATCGCCTCGGCGGCTGGTGGTATTACTACCTCTATGCCCTGGCAATCAAGGTGCCACTAGGGACGTGGCTGTTGATCGTCCTGGCGGCCGGCCTGGGCCTTTTTGCCAGAGGATACTCGGCAGGCTGGCGCAACGAACTGGTGTTGCTGGCCCCGATCGCCGTGATCCTCACGCTAGTCAGTTCACAGACCGGCTTCAACCACCACCTGCGCTACGTGTTGCCGATCTTCCCCTTCGCCTTCATCTGGATCAGTAAGGTCGCCCAAGCCGTCCAGTTCGGACACCGAAAGACCACCGCCATCGTCGGTGCGGCGCTCCTCTGGTCCGTTACAAGCAGTCTCTGGGTCTATCCACACAGCCTCTCGTATTTCAACGAACTGGTAGGCGGGCCGAAGAACGGCCACGCCCATCTGGGCGGTGTTGCCGTCGATAGCAATATCGACTGGGGCCAGGACCTGCTCTACTTGAAACGCTGGCTGGACAAACATCCCGAGGCAAAACCATTGCACCTGGCGTTCAACGGGTCCTACGACGCCAGCATTGCGGGAATCGAGTACACGCCTC
>CAYYOX010000486.1:0-5497 GCA_964473065.1 uncultured Planctomycetaceae bacterium
GACGGCTGGTGGTTGAGCGACTCGGCCGGTGACTTCTTCAAGTTCCAAATCCCCGCCGGCACGACAATTCCCGCCTATGGCTACGTGACGTTCTATGAAGGTCATTACGAGGGCCTTTCGTTCGTGGTCGACCAGGCGACCGAGTTCGGCGGCACGGGCGCGAAAGACTTCGCGTTGAGCGGTTCTCGCGGCGACGACGTGTGGTTGTTGGCCGATTTCGGCGGCGGCAGTTCCCTGCAATTCGCCGACCATGTCGAGTTCGGCGGCGCGCTTGCCGGCGAACCGTTCGGCCGTTGGCCCAACGGCACCGGCGAACTCTACCCGATGACAAGCCGCACGCTGGACGAGGAAAACAGCGGCCCCCGTCCGCCGCAGCAGGTCGTCATCAGCGAAGTGATGTACAACCCGCCGGGCAACGATGTGCCCGATGAATTGGAGTATCTCGAACTCTACAACTTCACGTCCCAAGCGGTCAACCTGACCGGCTGGCGATTGCGCAAGGGTTTCGATTATGACTTCGCGCCCGGCACGATGCTCGACGCCGAAGAGGCCCTGGTGATCGTCTCGTTCGATCCGAGCGATGTGATCAAGCTGGCCGACTTCCGGGCGGCGTACGGCATTGGCCCGGAAGTAACGATCCTGGGCAACCCGGCCGATACGCTCAGCGACACAGGCGAGCAGATCCAATTGCAGCGTCCCGACACGCCGCCGCCTAACGATCCGTTGTACGTGCCGCATGTAATCGAGGACGAGGTCGACTATCTCAGTACTTGGCACGTCACGACCGACGGCGGCGGTGATTCGCTGAACCGAACGGCCCGAACCGACTGGGGCGGCGACGCCTCGAGTTGGACGGCCGAGCCGCCCACGCCCGGCACGGCCCAACTGCAAGAGGTCGCCCAGGTTGAGGGCCGCTATCTGTTCTACAACAATTCGGCCTATGACAAGACGAGCGACACGGACGCGATTGCCACGGACAAAGCGGCCTTGCTGCCGGGCGAACAGGCCACGTTTGCCAATTACACGAGCTATGTCCACGGTATCAACGGAATCATGATCGACATCACGGGCCTGACCAATCCAGACGCGATCGACGAAAACGATTTCATCTTCAAGATCGGCAACGACGACACGCCGGCCAATTGGCCCGACGCCCCGGCCCCGGTGAGCATCGACGCGACGGACAGTCGGATCACCTTGACCTGGCCGGACGGGGCGATTCGAAACACGTGGCTCGAGGTGACCATGTTGGCCACCGAGAACACGGGTCTTGATACTGCCGACGTGTTTTACTTCGGCAACGCCGTCGGCGAGACGGGTGACTGCTCAGCTAATGCCAAGGTGGACATGATCGACGTGCTCATGGCCCGGCAGTACCCGCAACCCTTCTTCGACCCGGCAATGATCGACAACCTCTACGATTTCAACCGCGACCGTCGGGTCAACGCGATCGATGCACTGATTGCGCGGAACAATCAGACCTGGTCGGGCACGGAGTTGGAGTTGATCGATCTGGCGGCCCAGGCGGCCGCGGTGGAATCCGCGTCAAAAAACGCCGGGCAAGCCCGGCCGCTAAACGGAGAGCTTGAAAAGGTGCATTGAAAAGGACGGCCAATGCGCAAAGCGGGCTGCCAAGCACCACCCGGCTAGTCGGGCAGCATTTCATAACAGAGATCCGCGAAGCGCTTTTGGTCCAATTCTTTCACTTCCCGGGTTGGACTAACTGATGAACTTTGTGTAGAATGACGGTGTTAATGCGCATAATGATGATCATTGTAGTGGTGTATGGCTCCCCTCATTGCCACTTGTCCGACTAAGGAGAATCTCATGGCCACCGAAATCAACCCAGAGCAACTCGCCTCGGACCCGTCGCTTCGCCGCTTTGAAGACATCCGCGAGCTGATTGCCAGCCCGGCCAATCCGACGCCCATGGTGGCGGTCAACCAGATCGTGGCTTCCGAGACGTATAAGCTGTACGTGAAGCTCGAGTGGTTTAACCCGTTCGGCTCGATCAAGGATCGGCCCGCCTCGTACATGCTTCAGGCGATGCAAGAACGGGGCGAGTTGGACGGCAAGAATCTGGTGGAACCCAGCTCGGGCAATACGGGCATCGCCTTGGCGGCGATTGCGGCGTTGATGGGCAAGAAGTTGTTGGTCACGATTCCCGACGGCGTGCCGGAAGAGAAAAAGATCATACTGCGGATGCTCGGCGCAGAAGTCCGGCCCACGCCGGATGAATTATGTCCGATCGATCATCCCAAGGACGGGGCCATCGCCTTGGCGCAGTCTTTCGTCAACGGCGAAGCGACCAAGGGCCAATATGCCATGCCGTACCAGTACGAAAATGCCGACAACGTCCGAGCCCATTATGAGAACACGGGCCCCGAGATCTGGAAGCAGACCGAGGGAAAGATCAAATACTTCTTTGCCGGCTACGGGACCTGCGGTACGATCACCGGGATCGGGAAGTATCTCAAAGAGCAGAATCCCGACGTGAAGGTGATTGCCGTGGAACCGCAAAAGGGCCACAAGCTGCCGGGGATGAAGAACTTGGAAGAATCGAAGATTCCCGGTATCTTGGACCGAAGCCTGATCGACGAAGTGATCCGCATGGACGACGAGCCGGCCTACGAGATGACCAAGCGGCTGTTCCGCGAGCAGGGTCTGATCGTGGGCCCCACGACCGGCGCCATCGTTCAGGCCGCCGTCGAGTTTGGCAAGCAGCATGAAGGCGTGGCTGTGGCCATCTCGCCCGACGGCGGTTTCAAGTACTCTTCCTACTTCGCTGACGTGCTAGGCGATGAGGGAAATCCGCAGGCGTAGGAGACGTGAGAGAAGTGCATGAGGGTTCAGGGTTCGGGGTTCAGGGTTCGGGGTTCAGCACTTGGATTCAAACATTGCCCCGAAATTCTGAACCCTGAACCCTGAACCCCCAGCACGCCGAAGCATACCCCACGACTTTCCCCTTGCCCCCACACCCGCAAACAGACAAACCCGCAAACAGACAAACCCGCAAACAGACAAACAACGACCGCATAAAAAAGGAAACCACTGTGTCAACGATTTTCAAGCTACCCGAGGTGTTTCGTGATGACGCCGAGCGATTCCTCGAACAGACCGAGCGGTTCAAGTCGGGTGAGATCTCGGCGCCCGAGTTTCGTTCGTTCCGCGTGCCTTGGGGGGTGTACGAACAGCGCGAGGCCGACACCTATATGCTTCGCGTACGGTTTCCGGCCGGCGGGGTGATGCCGGATCAACTCCGCACTTTGGCCAAGGCGGCCCGAGCCTATGGCGACGGCGTGCTGCACGTGACCAGCCGGCAGGATATCCAGATCCATCGGGTGTTGGTGGACGACATCCACAAGGCCTTTCGCGACCTTTACGCGGCCGGGCTCTCGACGCGCGGCGGCGGCGGCAATACGGTCCGCAACATTACCGGCTGCCACGACGCGGGCGTGTGCACCGGCGAGGTGTTCGATCCTTCGCCCCATGCCTTGGCCCTGACCGAGTTCCTCCTACCCGACCCGCTCTCTTACGAGTTGCCGAGAAAGTACAAGCTCGCGTTCGCCGGCTGTTCCGGGGATTGCCCGGGCGTGGCGATCAACGATCTAGGGTTCGTGGCCAAGAAGCAAGGCAGCGCCGCGGGGTTTGCCGTCTATGTGGGCGGCGGCATGGGGGCCATCAGTCGCGTGGGCGAACTGCTCGAAGAGTTCGTCCCGGCCGAGGAGATCCACTACGTGGCCGAGGCCGTCAAACGCGTCTTCGACAAACACGGCAACCGCAAGAACCGCCATCGGGCCCGACTGCGGTTCCTGTTGGACAAGGTTGGCCTGGACGGTTTTCGGCAGTGGTACGAACCCGAGTTGGCCGAACTGAAGAGTTCGGACTTGCCGCCGCTTACGTTCCGCGAAATGCCCGGCTGCCGACCCTTGAGGGCGACCGAGAGCGCCGAGCCGATCGAGGGATTCGCCGATTGGCGACGACGCAACGTCACCTCACAGAGACAGGACGGCTATCACCTGGTCCAAATCCCGTTGGAGTTGGGCGACATTCCGGCCGAGACGCTCGAGAAACTGGCCGACGTGATCGAACCCTACGGCGAAGGCATGGCCCGAACCACGCTGGCACAGAATCTGGTCGTGCGATGGATTCACGAAAACGAGTTGGCCGGCCTGCACGCCCAACTGGTCGGGCTGGGGCTCGCCGGCGAGGATCCGCCCGTGTTGCGGAACATGGTAGCCTGCACGGGCGCGTCGACCTGCAAGTTGGGGATCTGTCTTTCCCGAGGACTGGCCACCGCCGTGCGCCAGAAGATTAGCGACGCCGGAGTCGACCTGGACGCACTGGGCGAGTTGAAGGTCCACATCAGCGGTTGCCCCAACTCGTGCGGCCGACACCCGGTGGGTGACATCGGCGTGTTCGGCGCGGCCCGACGCGTGAAGGGACGGCTCGTGCCCCATTACGTCTTGCAGCTTGGCGGGAAAGTGGCCGAAGGTGAAACGCGACTGGCCGAAGGAAAACGGGCCGTTCCCGCGCGGAATGTGCCGGCCGTGATGGCCGAACTCTTGGCCGCGTTCGGCAAGTCGTCGCAGTGCCCCGATTTCGAGGCGTTCCTTGAGGCCGAGGGTCGAGACACGGCCGATCAACTCATCACGAAATATGCCGAGGTGCCCGACTTCCAGGAGGAGAAGAACTTCTACTTCGACTTCGGGGCCGAGGAGATGTTCTCGCTGGCCGGGCGCGGGGCGGGAGAATGTGGCGCCGGCGTGTTCGACCTGATCGAAGTCGATTTGGACAGCGCCGCCGAGGCGCTCGGCGAAGAGCGCTTGTTCGACGCCACGGTGCTGGCCTCCCGCGCTCTGTTGGTCACCCGAGGGCAACAGGCGGGCAGCGGATCGGAAGCCTTGGCCCTGTTCACGCAGCATTTTCTCGACGAGAAAATCGCCGACGATTCTTTTCGAGGGCTCATCCAGCAGGCCCAACAGTCGGGCAAGTCGTTTGCCGCCGATCGGGACGAGGTCGTGCGGTTTGTCGAGGCGATCCGGAAACTCTACGACAACATGGATCCCTCGTTGCGTTTCACAACCACGGGAGAATCAGCCGCCCCGGCGCCCGCGGCCGACGAAACGTCTAATATCGAAATCGACCAGGAGGCCGATTTCCGCGGCGTGGTCTGTCCGTTGAACTACGTGAAGACGAAGATGATTTTGGACCAGTTGCCCGGCGGGAAGGTCCTCTCCGTACTGCTCGACGAAGAAGGTTGCCGCAACGTGCCCGAAAGCGTCAGCAAGGACGGCCACGACGTACTCTCCGTCGTCCAACAGGGCGAACAATGGCAAGTGCTGATCCGCAAGGCGTCTACTCCGTAGGGTTCATGCGATAACGACTCTTAGAGCTTGTAAAGGAATTACTTCCGGAATTTGTTTAGCCGCCGCCGGCACGGCGGTGAGGGCTAGACTTCCAATCTCATCGCCGTGCCGGCGACGGCTAAACGTCT
>CAYYOX010000487.1:0-1728 GCA_964473065.1 uncultured Planctomycetaceae bacterium
TACCAGTCGCCCGAGAGCGTGTCGGGCGTGGTGATCTTGATCTGGTCGTAGCCACGACCGGCGGCGGTCAAAGAATCGTTGCCGTATTGCTGGAACTTGATCTGGAAGTCTGGCCCCAAGGTGATACCGGCCTGCTCGGCCCGGACCGCCAGATCGATCGGATACCATCGCCACTCACCCGCAGGTAGATCCGGTACGTGAAAGACCGGATACCATTGCACTCCGTCGGCACTGATCGACACTCCGTCGGCAGAATAGTGGTCCGTAAAAGGGCCGCTGAGGAATCTCTCCTCATCGTTCCATTCGGCATGGTAGAAACTCAGCCTCGGATTTGCCAGACCGGAAAGATCGACCGTCCAAATGGCTTCGTTGAGGTTGTAACTGCCTGCCGACTCGCGATCCATCAGCAAGGCGTACGAACCATCGGCCGCCCCGTAGGCATCAGTGATCTGAATACGTCCCTCGGACTTTGAGGAGTAGGTGGTCCACTGGCCGTCCAGCACGCCGGATTCGAAATCTTCGCAATCCATTACCAAGCCCGGCGACGGGGAGCCGATTACCGCGCCGCGCTCGGCCTGTCCGCCTAGGGAAATGAATGTGGCATCGAGATCCTCGGCCGTCTCGGGAGTGTCGTTGCTTGTGCCGGCGTAATACTCTTGCTCTAAGGCCGCGTTGAGCATCAGTTGGATCGTGTAGGTTCCCGTACCGGAGACCGCACTGAGCACCGTCCGGTAAGTGCCCGGCTCGATCACCACCGCGGTCTGCACGACGGCCGTTTCGCCCGGGGCCGCGGCGGTTGCACTGCCGATCACGTTGCCGGCCGGGTCGAGTACGTCGAAGGTGACTTGCAACTCGGAACTCGTGTTGACCACCACGGTCACGGTCTGATTGGCGTCCAGATCGATCGTCCACGTGTCGCTGTCGGTCGAGGTTCGCGTGTCTTTGGCGTCTTGACTCTCGTCATCGGAAATCCCCAACGACCCAGCGGCCGTTGGGTCATAAATCAAACTACCCAGCGGCTGCTTGGCCAATAGCGGCGTGGGATACCGCAGCACGTCGGCATCGGCCACGAAGTTCACCACGAAATCGCCGCCGGGCAGCCCGTCGCCGGAGGGAACCGTAGTGTTCGGATCCGCCTCGCCGTCGAGGTCGTTGCCCGAGAGGTCTTCGAATGCGCCGTCGCCGCTGCGTAATGTGAGCGCGTAGATGTCGTCGGGTAAGTCGGCGAAATCCAAGTTCAACGTGGACGTGCCGGCCTGGTAGTCGAACACGACCGGCAGATGCTCCCCACTGTGTTGACCGACGAGTTGTGCACCCCACGGATTGAAGAGTTCTTCATCGAAACGTGCGGCGAACAGCAAGTCGCCGAGACCCACAACATCCCCGTCACGCAACGAGGAAGCCACCACGCGGGGCCCCGTTTCGTCGAGCTCCACAACTTCGCCGGGCAAGGCGTCAGGAAACGGATTGACCGAAAGCAGACATCGGTCTTCCAACGTCTCGATGGCCAAGCGACGCCGGCGTGCGTGCCGCAAAGACGGTCTCGTTCTCATGGCATGGTTCCTTTCGAAATGAGCGAATTGCGCAAGTCCAAATCAATTCCCGCACCGCAACTGAGAAGAATGCTCGTATTATACCATTCTTTCAATCCGTGTCAACACCCGCTACACAGAGGGGCCCCGATGGAGGGAGACTCCTTGCCTGGCTTAACATTTCAAGGCCGCTCGG
>CAYYOX010000487.1:1828-5489 GCA_964473065.1 uncultured Planctomycetaceae bacterium
GGGGCCCCGATGGAGGGAGACTCCTTGCCTGGCTTAACATTTCAAGGCCGCTCGGCTATCATGGCACGGTCAAGAACCCTGGTTTTTTGTAGGAGGCGACTCCCGTCGCCGATTTTGCCTTTATCTAGACGACTGCTTAACGCGTGATCGGCGACGGGAGTCGCCTCCTACAAAACACGCAAGTAACGAGACTTACACACTTCAACGAGGAGGTCCACACCGATGAGATCCCATCCGATCACTGTCCTGGCAACCGTGTGCTTGTTGGCCAGTCTATTGGCAACGGCCAGCGCCGAACCGCCCAAGGAGAACTTGCTGACTAATCCTTCGATCGAACAACAGACTGACGACAAGCCGATTGGCTGGGCGACGAAGACTTGGAGTGGGGAAGGTTCGTTCGAGGTTGCCGATGTCGGACGGACCGGGCGGTCGAGTTTGATGGTGGGTTCCGAGCAAGGGGCCGATATCTCGTGGTTTGCCGAGGCGGCGGTCGAGCCGCATACTATCTACCGACTCTCGGGCTGGATTAGGACGGAGAAGGTTCAAGTGAAAACCGGCCGGGGTGTTCAGCTTGCCTTGATGCCGATGAACTATGTGCGGACGCAGCCGGTGACCGGGACCAGCGATTGGACTCGGGTCGAGGCGGTCTTCAACTCGGCTGCAAACGACACTCTCAGCGTCCATTGCCTGTTCGGCGGTTGGGGTCAAGCGACCGGTCGGGCTTGGTTCGACGACCTGCGATTGGAGAAGATCGCCGCGGCCAAGGACTGGCAACCGAGCATTGCCGTCGACGCGACGAAGACCGGCCCGCCGATCTCGAAGTACGTCTACGGCCAATTCATCGAGCATTTGGGGCGTTGCATCAACGAGGGGCTTTGGGCCGAAATGCTGCTGGACCGGAAGTTCTTCTACCCGGTCGGCTCGGAAGAGTCGCCCTGGAAGCCGATCGGCGGGGGCGTTTCCGTGACCATGCAGACCGAGGCGCCGTTCGTGGGCAAGCAGACGCCGCGGATCCAGCTTGGCGGCATAGTGCAAGGCGGGCTGGGGGTGCTTAAAGGCAAATCCTATGCAGGCCGAATTTGGCTCGCCGGCGACGAGGAAGTGCTCTCGGTGCAGATTAGCCTGGTATGGGGCGACGGGCCAAATGATCGGCAGACCATCGCGGCGACCAAGCTAACGCCCGAGTTCCGCAAGATCCCTTTGCAGTTCACCGCCGGCCGTACGACCGGCCAGGCACGGCTGGAGATTACGTCCCGCGACCGGGGCGGGATCCGCGTCGGCACGGTCTCGCTGATGCCGGCCGACAACGTCGAGGGCATTCGGGCCGACGTGCTGGAACTATTGCGGCAGATCGACGGGACCGTCTATCGCTGGCCCGGGGGGAATTTCGTCAGCGGCTACAACTGGCGCGACGGCATCGGGGACATCGACCGGCGGCCGCCACGGAAGAACCCGGCCTGGGAGAACATCGAGCCGAACGATTTCGGGATCGATGAATTCCTCACGCTCTGCCGACTGCTGCGGACCGAGCCGTATATTGTCGTCAACAGCGGGCAAGGCGAGGCGCAAGAGGCCGTCGACGAGTTGCAATACATCAACAGCCCGGCCGACTCGCCGATGGGCAAGTTGCGGGCCGAAAACGGGCATCGCGAGCCGTATGGCGTGAAGTATTGGGGTATCGGCAACGAGATGTTCGGCAAGTGGCAACTCGGGCACATGCCGCTGGAGGATTACACCAAGAAGCACAACCGGTTCGCCCAGGCCATGCGGGCCGAGGATCCCGCGATCGAATTGATCGGCGTCGGTTGCGTTGGGACCTGGGACGAGGGGATGCTGCGGCAGTGTGCCGACGGGATGGAACTGATCAGCGAGCATTTCTATTGCGCCGAACTGCCGGGGCTGATCGGGCACGTTCGTCAGGTGCCTCAGAGCGTTCGCCGAATCGCCGACGCCCATCGCCGCTATCGGCAAGAGTTTGATTCGCTGAAGGGCAAGGACATCCGCATCGCCTTGGACGAGTGGAACTACTGCTACGCCTGGCATCCGCCCTACGCCTACGGCGAGTTGGGGCACCGCTGTTACTTGAAGGACGCCCTGGGGATGGCGGCCGGCTTGCACGAGATGTTCCGCAACAGCGATCTGTTCGCCATGGCCAACTACTCGATCACGGTCAACGTGATCGGGGCGGTAAAGACGAGCAAGACGCACGCCTCGATCTCGGCCTCGGGCCTGCCGATGCTGTTGTACCGTCGCCATTTCGGCACGCTTCCCGTGGCCGTGCAGGCCGACGCGCCGCTGGACGTGGCGGCCGCGTTGAGCGAGGATGGCAAGACGCTCAGCCTCGCGATCGTCAACCCGACGCACCAGTCGTTGGACCTGCCGCTGGAACTCACCGGCTTGAAGCGCAGCGGCCCGGTCACGCGGTACGAGATCAGCGGCCCAAAACCCAATTCCCACAACGAGCCGGGCAAGCCGCCGCGCGTCGTGCTCAAGGAGAGTACGTTAGACTCGATGCCCGACAAGCTACCGGTAGCCCCAAGCAGCGTAACGCTGTACCGCTTCAACATCAAACCCTAGGGCGGGGGTGGTCGCTTCAGCGACCACTAAACCAACCCCAACACGCCCTAAACCATACAACCCGCACAGCCGTGGAAAAAGGGGACAGGCACCGAGCCGGTAAGGTTTCCGGCCGGTTTAGCATCTATTCGTACTCGGAGCCAGTCCCCATTTTCCACTCCACAAAACTGACTTGACCCATTGCGCCGTATAATAGTAGATGGAGTCCATTTGCTATCGAGAGGTTCTATGAGTCGCCAACCAAACGGATCGAATTCGGATCGTGAATCGGCCACCGGGAAGCCCCCGCCGCGACGGGTCGCGGAGTTGATCGACACGATCCGCCAGTCGGCCGACAAGCTGGCCGACGACGGGACGAGTCGTGGCGACCTGAAGATCCTCAGCCGCACGCTTCGGGAGCTTCGCTACGCGTTCAAGGTTTTCACGCCCTACCGCGCGAGCCGCAAGGTGACGGTCTTCGGCTCGGCGCGTACGCCGGAGGATCATCCGACGTATCGTTCGGCACTGCAATTCGGCCAGGCCATGGCGAAGGAGGACTGGCTGGTCATCACCGGGGCCGCCCAGGGGATCATGGAAGCCGGCCACGAGGGGGCCGGACGCGACCATTCGATGGGCCTGAACATTATGCTGCCTTTCGAGCAAGAGGCCAACCCGATCATCGCCGGCGACCATAAGCTGGTACACATGAAGTACTTCTTCACGCGCAAGCTGATGTTTGTGAAGGAGAGCAACGCCATCTGCCTGCTGCCCGGCGGGTTCGGCACCTTGGACGAAGGCCTCGAAGTGCTTACGCTGCTACAGACGGGCAAACGCGACACGATCCCGGTCGTTTTTCTGGACGAACCGGGCGGCAGCTACTGGGCCGACTTCCACGAGTTCATCAAGAGGAGACTGCTGGGTCACGGCATGATCGACGAAGACGACCTGTCGTTGTACCGCCTGACCGACAGCGTCGACGAGGCGGTCGAAGAGGTTATGGGATTCTTCCGCCGCTACCACAGCATGCGATACGTGCACCGCGATCTGGTATTTCGACTTGCCAGCCCGCCGTCGGAGGCCCTGCTGGAGAGGATCAACACCGACT
>CAYYOX010000488.1:0-3929 GCA_964473065.1 uncultured Planctomycetaceae bacterium
CCTGTGCCAAAGAACTTACGGCTTGCCAGCAAGAAAAGCAGTTAACGGCGTAGGGCGGCACCCCGTTGAACTATTTCCCTAACGACGCCATCACGGCGGCCGTGATCGGCAATGACACGGTCACGCTGCCCGGCGAAATCGAGGTCTATCGACTGTCGCTCGAAGGCGGCCGGGTTTCGATCAACGTTGACCAGACGCTTACGCTCGTCGGCGGGCTCCGCGTCACGGATGTTTCCCAGGCGGGCATGGTCGGCGGCGAGGGACTGATCACCGGCCAGGGAAGCGTCGCGTTGAGCCCGGGCAGCGGGCTCTCGATACAGACGGCCGACTTCCTGGGTGATTTGGATAGCGGAGAATGGGGCGATTGTACTCGCACGCTGATCGGCGTCGCAGGCGGCATCACGGGAACGTTCGACAACGTACCGGTCGCAGGCCGGTATCTCGGTTACGGTGTGTTGACAACCGTCGAAGAGCCGAACGACCAGCCGGTCAGTTATACGGTCGATGCGGTGTTGGTCGATCTGTTCCAGGCGGCGCCGGGGGATACGGATGGGAATCGGAAGGTTGAGGGGGCCGATATTCTTAACATCCTCCAAGCCGGGCTGTTTGGCGATGGCGTAACGCCCGAGGCCGTTTGGGGCAATGGCGACTTCAATGCCGACCACAAGGTTTCCGGCGAGGATATCTTGATGCTATTGCAGACCGGTCTGTTTGGCGACGGGACTTACGAGGGTGTGCTTTGCGAGGCGCCGGTCAAGAGTGCGTCGGTCGGGACGGGTTGGATCTCGCAGTTCGAGGCGGTTCGGCATGGCAAGCCGCCGCGGCATAGTCGGCCGCAGCGGGCAGTGGATGAATTGATGGCGGGAAGCAGTGGTTGGTGGTTAGTGGATGGTGGATAGTAGGCAGTGACGTGGGTTTGGGCTCTTGCTGATTGCCGTGGGGCAAGCTGGATTTGGTGGGCCGAGCCCATCCTACTTGTCGTGTAGGATGTGCCGCGTGGCCGGGCAGGATTGGACAACGATGGACGGTCATGGTACAAGGAGGCCGACGAAAACATTCATTAGTCCAACAACAAGGAGATGGAACGTGACGAAACGAGTTGTCGTAGCCGTGCTGGCAAGTGTCGCGATTTTCTCTCTGCCTTGTTTCGCCGCCGAGTCGTCGGGTGACATTGCCGTCGAAAGACTGCGTTGCGAGTATCTGATCGACCCTCTTGGGATCGATACGGCCAAGCCCAGGTTCGGCTGGGTGCTCAAGTCGAACACGCGCGGGCAGATGCAAAGCGCGTATCGGATCATGGTGGCAAGCAGTCGGTCGAAACTCGAAGCCGGCGCCGCAGATAAATGGGATAGCGGACGGATTGCGTCAGACAGATCGGTCAACATTCCATATAGCGGCAAACCGCTATCGAGTGGCGAAAAGTGCTATTGGCGGGTTCGGGTGTGGGACAAAGACGGCAAAGCGTCCGACTGGAGCGAGCCGGCAACGTTCGAGATGGCACTGCTTCGGGAAGCCGACTGGCAGGGAAAGTGGATTTGCAGGAAGGATTCAAACACCGACGCTCACTATATCGCCGGCAAACACGGCAAGGCGATCACGCTTGACGGCACAAGCCAAACGATTCGAATCGAACATTATGCGAAACTAAAACCGGCTCGCGAGATCACGATTAGCGCCTGGGTCAAGCCGGGCGAGGTCATCAGCGATCGGGAAACGAACCGCTGGTGGGAAATCTATCGCAAAGACGAAGGCGGAGCCCCGCAGCTCTTGACGCTCGGCAAAGTGGACCAGACCGAAGGCGTCTGGTTCGGACTGCCGATCAATGGAGAGTACACCGAAGACGCGGCTGCTTTCCCGCTGGAGAAACTCAAAGACGGCAAGTGGCACTTGATCACCGCGACTTATGACGGAACAACCAAGAGAATCTATGTCGACGGCCAAGAGATCGGCCGCGTGCAGATCAGCGGTTCGATCGACACGGCCGGTTCAGATCCTGCATTTATCGGTTCCTACCAAGGCGATAAAGAACTCTTCGCCGGCGGTATTGACGACGTTCGCGTTTATGGGCAGGCGTTAACAGCCGCCCAAATAGAGCGACTAATGCAGGGCGACGATGTCAGCGGCGGGCTGGTCGGTCATTGGCCGTTGGACGGCAACGCGACTAACCGGGTCGAGGGCCATGACGGCAAACTCCAAGGCGCCATTGTCGTCACGCCGGCGCCCCTGATGCGAAAGGAGTTCGACGTTACACGCAAGATCACCAGAGCCCGGGTGTACATGTCGGGGCTGGGGTGGAGCGAGCTCTATATCAACGGCCGCAAGGTCGGCGACCGCGTCCTCGACCCGGCCACCAGCGTTTACAATGAGGACCAGCCGTTCCAACTGCACAGCCGCGTGCTCTATGCCACGCATGACGTGACCGACTATCTGAAGCAGGGCAAGAATGCCATGGGCGTCATGCTAGGCAACGGCTGGTGGAGTTCTAGCGGCGAACCGATTTCCCGAGAGCCGTTTGCCGAAGAGCTTATCCTGCGGTTGCAGATGTACATCGAGTATGACAACGGTCAGGTCGTCAGTTATTCGACGGACCCGAGTTGGAAGGTTGCCGAGGGGCCCGTTGGCGCGAACGATATATGCCATGGCGAAGACTACGACGCCCGGCGAGAAAAGCCCGGCTGGGATCGTGCCGGCTACGATGATTCCGGCTGGGACCACGCCGCGGAGGCCAAGCCGCCCAGCGGCAAGCTGGTCTCGCAGAAGCTGCCGCCGGTTCGAGTCATGCAGACCATCAAGCCGCTGAAGCTCAAAGATCTGGGCAACGGGGTCTATGTTTACGATTTCGGCCAGCACTTCTCCGGCTGGACGCGGCTTCGCGCTGGCGGGCCCAGGGGGACCACGATTACACTGCGCCATGCGGGACTCGTCTATCGAGATGGGGCGCTGAACACCCGAAACCAGCAGCCGGCCCGCCAGAGCGACACCTACGTCACCAAAGGCGGCGGCGAGGAAATCTGGGAGCCGCGATTCACGCTGCACGGTTTCCGCTACGTCGAACTCACGGGATTTCCCGGCGAGCCGACGCTCGAAAGCCTCGAAGGGCGATTCGTGCGCAACGCGATCGATATCAGCGGCCGCTTCGAGTGTTCGAATCCGCTGCTGAACCAGATCCATCGCAACGTCTGCTGGACGTTCATGTCGAGCCTGCAAGGCATTCCCCAGGATGCGGCCGATCGGGATGAACGGATCGGATGGCTCGGCGATACGGGGTTCGTGGTCGAGGATTACATCTACAACTTCGACGACGTGGTCTTCTGGTCGAAATGGCTCGACGACATCAAGGACTCGCAGATCGCCAGCGGCGCCGTGCCGGTTATCTGCCCGTTGAATTGGAGGAAGAGCACCGACGAATGTTATTGGAAATGGCCCGGTTGGATCGGCACGTACCCGATTGTTGCATGGGACATCTATCGATACTACGACGACCTACAGGTTCTGGCCGACCATTACGACGGGCTGGCTCGCCTGGTCGATTTCCATGACAGCTTTGCAGACGGCTATATCATTTCCGAGGGCCTTGGCGACCACATGGAACCCGCGGACGACGGCACATCGAGCTACGCTCCCCAGCACACGCCGGCCGCCTTCACCTCGACGGCCTATTACTATAGCAGTGCATCGATCGTGGCCCGGGCGGCCAAGGTGCTCGGCAAACAAGACGACCACCGGAAATACTCGACGCTTGCCAAGAAGATCAAGGACGCGTTGAACGAGACGTTCCTCGACAAGACAACCAACCAATACGCCACCGGCAGCCAGACGGCCAATGCGTTGGCTTTGCACTTGGGCCTGGTCCCCGACGATCGCCGTCAGGCCGTCCTGAAGAATCTGGTTGACGAGATCATGGTCGCCAAGCAGGGGCACTTGTCCAC
>CAYYOX010000488.1:4029-5470 GCA_964473065.1 uncultured Planctomycetaceae bacterium
AAGGCCTCGGTAAACACCGTCAACGGGCCGATTGCGGTCGATTGGAAGACCGGCGACAAGTTGTTTGGCATGGACGTCACGATACCCGTCAATACGACGGCCCGGATCTGCGTGCCAACCCTCGGGCTTGGCAAGATTACCGTCACCGAAAGCAATGTGCCCGTTTTCACCAGAGGCCGGTTCGTCGCGGGTGTGGCCGGCATTAAGTCGGGCGTTCCAAGCGACGGCTATATGATATTCGAAGTCGGCAGCGGCGACTATTCCTTCAAGCTGATCGGCGTCGATAAGGCATTGGTCAAGACCCCCAAGCTGCTACCCATCCCGGACAAGCTCGTCGTGTTGACCTTCGACGACCGGGCGAAGAGCTGGCGCACCTTTGTTGCCCCTTTGCTGAAGAGCTATGGCTTTGGCGGAACCTTTTTCGTTACCGAGGCCGATTGGATGAGCTACTACGAGGACGACAAATACTGGATCTCGTGGGATGAAATTCGCGAGCTTCACGAAATGGGATTCGAGATCGGCAATCACACCGGCAGCCATGCCGGTCTCGTCGAGCTTTCCGTCGATGAGATTGTCGAGGATATGGAGGTGATCGAGCGAGCCTGTGAAGCGCATGGCGTGCCTTGCCCGACCACCTTGGGAGTCCCTAACGGCCCGCATGACATCAAGTGTGTCGAGGCCCTGGGCAGAAAAGGCTATCTTTTCGGACGCCGAGGCATAACTCCGGAAAGTCCCGGCGAGTTGAGTGATTTCCATGGACCGGCTTACGACCCGAAGCAGGACCACCCTCATCTGATTCCGACGACCCTCTTGTGGTACTCGGCATTTGACGCCGATTCAACCAGTGGCCGGGAGATCTATGGCGGCGGTCTTGAAAAGGGCACGTCGTTCGAGGATTTCGTTGCCGCAGTAAAACTCGCCCGGAACGGAAAGATCGCCGTGATCACACTCCACGGCGTGCCCGACTACTACTCGCATTGCTCGGTCGACCCGAAGGCATTCGCCAAGTGCATGAAGTATCTTCACGACAACGGTTACACGGTAATCGCCCTGCGCGACTTGGCCAAATACGTCGACCCCGACAACCAGCCCGACGACCCCTACGAACCTATTCGAAGACGCATGCAGCGCATGAAAACCTCCGCGGCTACTGAAGAGTAGCCGTTTATCGGTCGGGCTTGCCAGATGTTTCGCCCGTGTTGCGTCCACGTCGCCCAATCATTCTGGGGGGCGTTCCGCTTGAAACCTACACGGATTTGACTATTTCCTACAAGCGTTTTATTTGACAAAACCGGGAGAATCCGATATGTTGGTAATTGTCCTATCGGGATAGTGTCAATTGTCGGCACAAAACTCTCCTCATTTTTAGCGAGGCAGCGAAACGCGGAAACGAAAAGAGGCGCCGCTTCTGGGCCGTTGTGTCGAGAGGTTTTTTTCGTCA
>CAYYOX010000489.1:0-5469 GCA_964473065.1 uncultured Planctomycetaceae bacterium
TCCATCGCCAGCGTCGGGTGTTTACTCCCACGGCAGCCAAGTTCGTCGAGATGCTGCAAACGGTGCAAGAAGGCCCCGAGGGCGACGACGGTTAGACCTAACCGACCCATCCCGCCTGGGTCTGCCCAATTGGGGGTCGTCGAGCTGCGCGGAACCGCTTGCGGTTGGTTCTTGAAACTGTCAAGATGAAGGGGTAGGTGGGTATGCCTGCCGGCTGACATTCGATTGAAGGAGACACGATGCGCGAAGCGGAAGTTCCCGTAACATTTCACCCCTCGGGCAAGACCGTCTATGTTCTGACGGGCACTCGGCTGATCGAGGCGGCTGCCGGCGCCGGTCTGGTGTTGGATCTGCCTTGCGGGGGCGAAGGAGTCTGCGGGAAATGCCGCGTGAAGGTCCAATCCGGGGCTTGCGAGCCGACCGCCGCCGAAGAGAACGCCTACACGGCCGACGAGTTGGAGCAAGGATTCCGCCTGGCCTGCCAAAGCTCGGTTTGCGGGCCGATGAGCGTGGAGATTCCGCACACCTCGCTGCCGACGCTTAGGCACAAGATCCTTGTTCGATCCGAAACGGACACCCAGCCGATGGGCCAACCGGCGGTCCGCAAGCAATACGTCGAATTGTCTTTGCCCGGTCGCGGCGACGACGAGCCGGACCTGATCCGCCTGCAACAGACCATCGGGCCGTTTGAAATCGAGCTCGGGCCCTTGCGAGACCTTTCCCGGCAGTTGCGCGAGGCGAAGTTCCGCGGCACGGCCGTTTTTGCCGACGGGCACTTGATCGGCTTCGAGTCGGGCAACACGGAGGCCGAAACGTATGCCGTGGCGGTCGACCTGGGCACGACCACCTTGGCCGCTGTGTTGTTGGACCTGAGCCAAGACGACCCGGACACGGATGAGTTGGCCGTCACGGCGCGCGTCAATCCGCAAACCCGGTTCGGCGACGATGTGCTTTCGCGAATCCTCCATGCCTCGGAAAACTCGGACAACCTGCGGCAGTTGCAGGAGACGATCGTTCAGAGTATCGATGAGATGATCGGCGAACTGGTCCAGCAGGCCGGCATTCGTCGCGAGCAGATTTACGAGGTGACCTTTTCAGGCAACACCACGATGCAGCAACTGTTCTGCGGGATCGATCCCCATTCCTTGGGCGAAGTGCCGTTCGTACCGGCGACCGGTCCGGGGTTAACCATACCGACCGCCCAACTGGGACTGCACATCCATCCGCACGGCTCGGCCTACGTGCTGCCGGTCATTGGCGGATTCGTGGGCGGGGATACGGTTTCGGGGATCCTGGCCACCGGGTTGGCCGAGGCCGACGGGCCTACGCTGCTGGTCGACATCGGCACCAACGGCGAGATCGTGTTGTGCGTCGACGGCAAGCTGACATCCGCCTCGACTGCCGCCGGCCCGGCCTTCGAGGGCGCGAGAATCCTGCATGGAATGCGAGCGGCCGACGGGGCGATCGAAAAGGTGGTGGTCGACGAGAAACTGCGAATCAACGTCATCGGGGATGTCGCTCCCGTGGGGCTGTGCGGGTCGGCCCTGATCGATCTGGCCGCCGAACTACTGCGCCATCAGATCATCACCGAACGGGGACGGCTGCAAACGCCCGATCAACTCCCCGACGATGTGCTGCCCGATCTGGCTCAGCGGCTGATCGTTCACGAAGGCCAAGTGGCTTTCTTGCTGGTGTCGGAGTCGGACTCGGGCACGTCGCGGCCGATCGTGCTGACGCAGCGCGATATTCGCGAACTGCAATTGGCCACCGGCGCCATTCGGGCCGGGATCGGCATGCTGCTTGCCCGAGCCGGGATCGAGGCAACCGACTTGGACGAAGTATTGATCGCCGGCGGGTTCGGCAACTTCATTCGACGCAACAACGCACAGCGGATCGGGCTGATGCCGGCACGGGTTCCCCACCGGCGCATCCGCTACCGAGGCAACACATCGCTGGCCGGCGCCCGGCTGATGGCCCTTTCGAAGGATGCGCGAGATCTGGCGGAAGATCTAGCCCGTCGTACCGAGCACGTGGATCTCTCTTGCGACATGGATTTCCAAACCGCCTTCGCCGAAGCGATGATCTTTCCCGAGGACGAAAGCAGTAAGCAGTAGGCGGCATGCAGTAGGCAGCGAGTTAATGTCCGCCGCAGCCCGGGCAGCAGCCGCCGCTGGGTTGGTTGGGATTGTCGATGGCGAACCCGCGGCCCGTCGGACCGTCTTGGAAGTCGATCGTCGTACCGTCCAGAAACAGAGCCATCTTCTTTCGAGCCACCAACGCGACGCCATGCTGCTCGTAGCGGTGGTCGGCCGTCGGATCGAAGTCGGTCTGAAAGCCCAGGGAGTATTGCAGCCCGGCACATCCGCCGCCGTTGATACCCATCCTCAGCACGGCCCCTTCTCCGACCTCCTGGGATTCCATATAGCGTTTGATTTCACCGGCCGCCGCCTCAGTCAACATGATTGCCATCGTTTCCGAACTCTCCTGTAAAGGTCTTCTTGTTTTGAATCTTCCAGCGGCGCCCGCCAGCTTTCCATCTTACACATCAATTCCCCGAAAGCCAAGCCGTCCCCCACGAACGGGCCGTGGCTGCTGGGCTATGTCGTACGCATGTTCCGCAATCGGGTGACCGTTTCGGCCATGGTGCGGATGACATGTCCGACTTCCTCTTCGGTATTGAACCGTCCTAGGCCGAAGCGGACACTGCCGCGGGTCGACTCCTCGCTCAGGCCCAGGTTGCGCAGCACGTGGCTCGGCTCGGGCTTGGCCGAGGTGCAGGCACTACCGGAACTTAGGGCCACGTCTTTGAGGCTCAGTAGCAACGATTCGCCGGTGACGTGGTCGAAACTGACGTTCAAATTGCCGGCCAATCGCAGGTCGGCCAGTTCCAACGCGGGCCCGTTGAGCGTTACGCCCGGTATGGCGTCGGTCAATCCGGCAAACAATCGGTCCCTCAACTGTTGCAGCCGTTGCTGTTCGTCGGACATTTCTTCCAAGCACAATTCCAGAGCCTTGGCGAATCCTACGATTCCCGGCACGTTGAGCGTTCCGCTTCGCAGACCATTTTCCTGACCGCCGCCGTCGATGATCGGTTCGAGCCGCACCAGCGGCTTGCGACGCCTGACATACAGTGCGCCGACTCCTTTGGGGCCGTAGATTTTGTGGGCCGAGAAGCTCATCAGGTCCACTTGCAGTTGTTCGACGTCGACCGGGATCTTGCCGACCGCTTGCGTGGCGTCGGTGTGCAGCAAGACGCCGCGCTCTTTGCAGATCCGGCCGATCGCTTCCAGGGGCCCAATGGTTCCAATCTCGTTGTTGGCCAGCATGACCGAGACCAGGATCGTATCCTCACGGATCGCGTCGGCCACTTGCTGCGGGTCGAGATACCCGGCCCGACGGTCGGGAGCTTGCACGACCGGCAAGAGCGTCACGTCGTATCCGCGATCTTTGAGTCTCGCGAGCGGATCGAGCACGGCGGGGTGCTCGGTCGTGACACTGACAAGGTGTTTGCCCTTCTTCGCATACTTGTCGGCCGCGCCGCGCAGCGCCAAGTTGTTGCTTTCGGTCGCGCCGCTGGTGAAGACGATCTCTTTCGCCCGGGCGCCGACCGCCTTGGCAACCGTTTCCCGAGCCGCGTCGACGGCCTCCTTGGCCGCCCAGCCGAAGGAGTGGGTGCTACTGCCGGCGTTGCCGAACGTATCGCAAAAGAACGGCAGCATGGCCCGCATCACGCGCGGATCGACCGGCGTGGTCGCGTGGTTGTCCATGTAGATGGGAAGATCTACCACGTTGCTACCTCGTGCCACATGTCATCAGTCTTTCCCGAACAGGGCCTCGATACAGATCTGCGACCAGGTTTCGAAACCCGACAGGTCGGCCAGGATCTCTTCGATGGGGCGAAAGCCGCTTTCGAGGATGTCTTCCTCGTTGGGCTTCACGGCCGGTTGCTCGACGTCGAAGATGTAGACCACGCCCAGGTGGACGCTGCCGACTTCCGTCTGGTCGTCGTTGATCAGCCCCACGCATTGGGCCTTGTAGGGCGTGTCGATTTGCACTTCCTCGTCGAGCTCGCGTCTCATGCCTTCCTCGTAGGGGCAGCCGTTGCCGGGCATCTCGGCATCGGTCGACGAGATGTGCCCTCCGATTCCCACGCTATGCTTGCGATGCAACCGCCCCTCGCCCATGCCGGAACCGCGCGTGTACTGAAACACGGTCTGCCGCCCCTGTGGGTCCTGGTGGCGGAAGATCACGTAGGGGATCAACTGCTTGAAGCCCGGGTCGCCCTCGACATCACCCCGAGGAAGATATCGCGTATGCTCCCCGCTAAGCAGCGTATCGAAGTAACGATCCACCTCGCCACAAAACCCCTGAAAATGCCCCAAGCTGTGAAACAACTCGGTAGGCACAACCAACACGCGTTCGGTATCAACATCAGACACAGTCATATCCTTTTCTTCTTATCAATAACTCACTTAGCGGCCAGTTTTCGTAATACCGTCTGTAGGATGCCGCCGTGGCGATAGTATTCCAATTCGACCGGCGTATCGATTCGCACCGTGGCCGAGAACTCGCGAACCGTGCCGTCGTCGGCCGTCGCGCGAATGGCCAACTCGGCGCCCGGTGCGAGGCTTTCATTGAGGCCGGGCAGGTCGAAGGTCTCTTCGCCGCCCAGTCCGAGCGACTGCCAAGTCACGCCGTCGGGAAGTTGCAGCGGCAATACGCCCATGCCGACCAGGTTACTGCGGTGGATCCGCTCGAAGCTGGCGGCGATCACGGCGCGAACGCCCAGCAGTTGGGTCCCCTTGGCGGCCCAGTCGCGGCTGCTGCCCGTGCCATACTCGGTCCCCGCCAGCACGATCAGCGGAACACGCTGCTCTTGATACTTCATGGCGGCGTCGTAGATGGTCATCTCCTGGCCGTCGGGCAAATGGCGCGTCACGCCGCCTTCCGTGCCGGGAGCCAAGAGGTTGCGGAGCCGGATGTTGGCGAACGTGCCGCGGGTCATCACCTGATCGTTGCCGCGGCGGGAACCGTAGCTGTTGAACTCGAGCGGCCGAACGCCTTCGTCTTGCAAATACCGGCCTGCCGGGCTCTTGGCCGCGATGGCTCCGGCCGGTGAGATGTGGTCGGTCGTCACCGAATCACCCAAGGCGGCCAACACGCGGGCCCCGTGGATCGGCTTGATCGGACCCGGCTCGGCGGCCAGATCGATCAGGAAGGGCGGCTCTTGAACATACGTGCTATTGGCTTCCCAAGGGAACAACTCGCCGGCCGTGACAGGAATGTCATTCCACTTAGGGTTCGACGCGAACACGTTGTCGTAACGTTTGCGGAACATCTCGGGCTCGATCGCCCGGGCAACCGTTTCAGCAATCTCCTCGGTCCTGGGCCATATATCCCTCAGGTAGACCGGCTGGCCGTCCTGGCCGGTCCCCAGCGGGTCGGCGACCGGATCCCACACGACCGTGC
>CAYYOX010000490.1:0-5465 GCA_964473065.1 uncultured Planctomycetaceae bacterium
CCGCTGCGCTTGTTCCGGATGGCTGCCCGTCTCGTGCTCCAAAAAACGCGACTCACTGTACAGCAAGGTCATGGGTCGACTCTCTGGGGAACTTTCCCATGGAATGATACGCGAGAGATTTGCTCGCGAGAATGGATTAGGAGGTTTTCTGCCAGATGGCCTGACCCCAACAACTCTGACCCCAACAACTCTGACTCCAACGGCTACAACGGAACGTCGGACAAGACAGCCAAGCCTCGAAGAACAACTATTCGCACTTGCGGAGGATCAACTCGCCCGTCTTCTTGTTCCAACGGACGGTGCGGATCTTCAGCCGGTGCTGGCCGTGGCAATCGGTGCAGACCAACTCGTCCGGGTTGGTCTTCTCCGGACAGCGTTTTTGCCATTGGGCGATGACTTTCGCGGCCGGAACGTCGTGCTCGTCGTGACAGTCTTTGCAGTTCTCGGCGATGGCGTCCGGCGGAAACATGTGGCTCGGCGGCGTGATGTTGTCTTCGTCGTTGCGGTGATCGATCGATTTGCCATGACACTTCATGCAGCCGACGTTCGCCTTGGCGTGATAGATCACAAACGGATCTTCCTCGTAGTTGGCATGACAGCAGTAGCAGGCCGAGTTGTCGACCAACGGACCTTGGGGAACGGCGAAGGGGTCTTCCTCGGGCGGCTCCTCGAGCATCAACGGCGCACTGCGGTCGATCTTCAGCGGCGGCAACCCGCCCGACGTCTTCTCGGCCTTTGCGACAGCAATCACCATCAGAGCGAGCACAATCATACCAACACCAAACTTCATTTCCGCACCTTTCGTTGCACCGCACAAGCGTTCTTCGTCATTCGTGCTTCGTCATTGTCCCTAAACGTATTCCCAGTTCTTGAGCCATTGATAATTCTCGGGCAAGTTGGCCCAGGCTTCGTCCATGGCGCGGTCCAACTCGGCCTGTTCGTCGAGGTCCAACTCGCGGCGTTCCACTACCGCCAGACAGGCGTTGTCGACCTGCTGTTGCGAGATAAGGCCGGCCATCGGGGCGGTAATCGCCGGGTTGCAAAGGATATGCCGCAGGGCCAGTCGGGCGATGCGGTTGTCCTGCTCGAACGTAGGACTATCCGGTTTGCTATCGCCCTTGAAGAGCGAATTGCTGGCAAACGGCTTGATGCCGAACCAGCCGATGTCGTGCTTCTTCAACGCCGCCCAGAGGCCCGTCTCGTCGGTGACGAGCTTGCTCTTCGCCGTGTAAGGAGTCAGAATAACATCCAAATGATCGGGATACGCCTCGATCATCTTCTTGATGTGGTGCCGATCGTGCGACGAAATGCCGACGAATCGTGCCTTGCCCGACTTCTTGGCCCAATCGAGTGCCGCGATGGCGCTCTCGATCGTCGCGTCCGTGTGGTCGGCGCTGTTGGTCAACAGGCTGATACGCCACAGGTCGACGTATTCCAGGCCGGCCTCTTTCATGCCTTCCTCGAGGCCTTGCTGCAGTCGCTCAACGGATCGCCAGTCCTCGTAGCGACTCTCCTTAATGTGCCAGGAATAGCCGAAGAACATTTTGTCGCGTCGACCTTCCAGGGCCTTGGCATAGGCGAGGATCTCTTCCCGGCAGCAGGCGTCGACGTAGTTGATTCCCCGATCGATACATCGGGTGACCACCTCATGACGGTTCTTTTGGAAGTCGTCGCGACCGATCTCCATGGTCATCCAGCCGGGCGGTTCTTCGCCGCCGATGATGTTGGTCACTCGTTTCCAGTGCCCACCCAGCGCGATGGCCGAGACCATCATGCTCGTCTTGCCGCAACGGCGATACTCCATGTCGGGGTTGTAGTTGAGGATCTTGCTCGTATCGACTTCGTCCGGATTACCGGCCCGCACAATGCCCGAGGCTGCCAGTCCGCCGACAACTCCAACCCCGGCCGCGGTGGCCGCACTTCGACGCACGAAATCTCGACGAGTTACCTTATCAGCCATACGAGCACTCCTTCACCTTCAAGTCTTGAGAAAATGGAGAACGATACGGGCCGGAAAAACGGCGTCAGGGTGGGACACGCAGTCGGCTTTCCACCCCTCATGCTAACCGCTGCAAGGGGTTATTGTCAAGCCAATCGGACCCAAGCAGCCAGCGTGCGGCCGGAAGAAATCGGCCGGAAACATTTCTCTATCGACATATTGTGTGTAAGACTTTTCAAGGTAACTGTTGCGAAAACAACGGATCCGCCCCTGCGGCAGGGAATTGCCAAGGCAGACTGAGCGACGTAAGTCTTTGCTACTGAATAGGTTGCATTGCAATAGCGGCTCAAACACCAAAGGAAACTCCGTTGCATTTCGCCGCCAGCAGAGCCCTGGTAGGTAAGGATGCCTCACGAACGTCTCGGGTGGGGGAATACCCGACCGTTTCATGTTAGAATGATCCTTGCCACGGCCAACCGTTTAGTCGACGTCCGAAAACCGTCTCCGTAGAAGAAGAGGTGCGGCCATGCCCGACGAACTGATGATCCTGATGGTCATTCTGTTCGTGCTGTCGGTCATTGGCCTGGCGATCTACGGCCTCTGCTCGATTCTGTACAAGATTTTCTCGCGCAAGCCGCTCGGGCCAGCGTATCAGAAGTCGTGTCCCTGTTGCCAGCGTACGACCCTCGCGTCGGCCGCGCGTTGCGACTGGTGCGGTCGCGCGATGGCCGGTCCCTTGGCCGAGGAACTTTCCGATCTGGAGGCCACCCGTCGTCAACTCGGTCGGTTCGGCAAGCAGGGTGCGCTGAAGCCAAAGGTTGTGGAAAACTTGCTGGCCCGTTTGAAGCGCTACCGGGGCAATTTGGTGCAGCCGCCGAAAGCGGAGCGCCCGGTTGACGCCAAAGTGATTGAAGAGACGCCGCCGATCGCTCCCGCACAACCGCCTGTTCCCGCACAACCGCCCGTTCCGGCACAACCGCTTGCGGCTTTGCAGAAGGAGATCCAACCGCCGCCGGCGCTCCCTGCAAAGCCGCAAGCGGCCAAGCCGAAGCCGGCGCCCCCTGCAAAGCCGAAACCGCCACCGCGTCCCAAGCGATCGTGGACCGAGATGCTCGACGCCTTTATGGAAGATCGCAATATCCGCTGGGGAGAGATCCTTGGCGGGCTGCTGATCGTCGGCTCGTCGGTCGCCTTGGTGCTGAGCCTTTGGGATACGCTCAAGGAGATTCATTACTTCCCGTTCCTGATCGTGGTGGCCGCCTGCTCGGCCATCTTCGGGATCGGACTCTACGCCCACCATCGTTGGAAGTTGGAGTGGACCGCCCGCGGCCTGTTGGTCACGGCCATGCTCCTGGTGCCGCTGGCTTTTTTGCTGATGGCGCAACTTTCCGAGTGGGAGTTGCTGGCGTTGGCCATGGAGGCCGTCTCCCTGGCCTGGTTTGCCTGGCTGGTCGGTTTGGCCGCCAAGGTGCTCGCGCCCGAGGCACGCTGGCAACAGATCGTGGCCGTGGCGGGCGGTTCGGCGGCTGTGTTGCTGGTCGGGCTGACTATCGAGCCGGAAACGTCCGCCGCGTGGTTTGTTGTCGCCGGATGTTTGCCCGTGCTCTGCTTCGTGGCCACGCTCGGCAGCCATGTCTATGCAGTCTCGAAACTTCGAGAGCTCGAGATCCCGCAAATCGGCACGCTGCTTACGCTGCTCGGTACGGCCGCGTTCGCCATGATCGCTGCTCTGGGGCTACTGGCGGGTAAGTCGGGTGAGCTGGTCGCTGCACTCGATCGGCTCTCGGTCCTGATCGCGGTGGCCGGCGTACCGATCCTTGCCGCCGGATTGACCGTTATGCGGGGAGTCAAACAAAACCGTTCGCTGGCCGCTTATCACACGACCGGAACGACCATCGCGATGCTGGGCATGGGCGTCATGATCGCCGGGTTGATGCTGGCCTGGCCTCATCCGGCGGGCGTGATACTGGTTGGCACAATCAACGCGGCCGCCCTGGCCTTGGCCGCCTTGCATTTCCGGATGCCCGTGCTCCACGGCGGCGCGATCGCTTGTGCCACGTTGGCGCTGCTGGTCGGCATTCACGTCGGCCTCGACGAGCGCTTGACCCTGTTCGCGGCGGGAGAAGACCTGGGCTCGTTGATGTTGAAGTTGACCATCAGCGCCCGAAGCGGCACGGCGCTCGGCGTGATGTTCGTCATCCTGGCCGGCGTTTCCGAATGGCTGGCGCGACGGCAGCGGCGAAGCGACGCCCTGATGTACGTCGGCGGGTGCGGCGTGGTTGCGGCATTGGGGCTGATGCTGGTTACCGTCCACGGGTTCCTTGGTCATACAGCCGACATCGTTCGGGCAACCATCCTCTACACGGCCTATGGCGTGATCGGTCTGCTGTTGACCGCCCGATGGCGCCGCGTGGAACTGAGTTATATAGGGCTGGGGCTGTTGGTCGGCGTACCGTTTTGGGCCCTTTGGGGTTGGCAAGAGCAGATCGGACAAAGCTGGCCGACCGTGCTGGCGGCCCAGTGCCTGGCCATGGTGGTGATCGGGGCCCTGCTGAACCGAATGAGTGGACGGCAGCCCGACGAAGCTTGGTCGCTGACCGCGGCGTCATCCAACCCGGCGTCCCGATTAGATCTGTTTCGGATCCCCTTGCTAAGGACGGCCGAAGTCTTGGGCCCGGCCGCGCTAGTACTGGCCGCTTGGTCCGAGTTTCCCATTGCCTCACCGTTGCTTCGCACGCCATGGCCCGCGATAACCGGCCTACTGTTGGCGGCCGCCTATTTCCTGACGGCCTGGGGATATCGGGTCGAGTGGCGGACCTGGGCCGGCTCGATGGTCGTCTTGCTCGGGTTGGTGCATGGTCTGGCGATCAACTACGCCGGGCTGGTCGATTTGCCCGTGCTGGTCGCTCTGCTAACCCACGCCACGCTGGCCGCGTTGGCTGGCGTGTTTGTTGAATCGACCATGAAACGCGGTCGGGGAAAGAGCCTTGTCGACGAGGTGGTCCGAATCATCTCGCGTCCGCTGGGCGACACGGCAACGGTCTCCTCGATCGGGGCCGTGCTCGTGTTACCGTTTGCCCGCTGGGATAACACATGGTGGTTGGCCGGTTGTCTGTTGTGGCTGGCGGCCCTGTGGCTGCTGTTGGCCTGGCGGCATCGCGATGCGAGGCTCTTCTCGGTCCACCAAGCGGCCCTGATGATCGCCGCACTGACAGGCGCCACCGCTTGGCTCGAAGACCGCTCGTGGTTCGAGAGCCTATCCGCCGATCTGCTGCATCCCTACACTCTGCAAACCTACGGCATCGTGCTCGGAGCGCTGTCCTTAGGGTGGATCGCCGTAAGGCTCGTCTGTAACGTCGGGGGGGCTGGGGCAAAGCGCAGCGGTGCCCCAGGCGACGGATCTGGGGCCTCGCTGCGCTCAGCCACCAGCCACCCGGGCGGAAGCGGGTCGCTGCTTGACCAACTATTGAACCCCGTCCGGCCGGCCGGTGAACGAGGTGGGTTTCATGCGGGTGTCGGGTTGCAG
>CAYYOX010000491.1:0-5436 GCA_964473065.1 uncultured Planctomycetaceae bacterium
GCGCCGCGGAAGGCGAGGTTGAGGACTCGTGGGACGTACCCGATTTGGCGAAGGCGGGAGCACTGGCTTCAATTCTAAGCATGGCTTCGCGGTCGTAGTCCTGTTCGCCACAGTCGGGGCATTCGTGATAGGCCAGCTTCTCGACGGTATACGTTTGGCCTTCATGCTCGCCGGTCCAGTTTCGGCGAACTTTCTTGATATTCTTACTGTCGCAGGAGGGGCAAATGGTGATCGTATCCATGGTAAATCGCGCCTAAAGCGTTTTCTTTGAGGAAATCAGGAAGTAGTATGTTTCTTTTCGACTCTCCCTGTGCCCCAGTATACGAAGGTTTGGTAGAGGCAGGCAAGAGGACATCTTGCGGCCGAGATGGCTAATCGACGCTCTCCTCTTCACATTGCTTCTTATAGGCCGCGTGGTCCAGCAACTCGGCCAGACCGGCGTCGTCGGTCACTTGGATCTTTACTAGCCAGCCGGCTTCGTAGGGGTCGTCGGCCAGGGTCTCCAGGCGGTCGGCGATCTCGGTGTTCGATTCGAGGACCGTTCCGCCGACCGGGCTGTAGAGGTCGCTGACGGCTTTGACCGATTCGACTTCGCCGAACGTCTCGCCGACAGCCACTTCGCGGCCCGCCTCGGGCAGGTCGATGTAGACCAGATCGGTCAACAGTTCCAAGGCGAACGCCGAGAGCCCCAGGGTGGCGATCTTCGCGCCCTGGGCATCCGTGTCGACGGCGATCCATTCGTGGGTCTTGGCGTAAAGGAGTGCTTCAGGGTTCACTTGGGCGATCCTTTCTTGTAGTTCTTGTTGCGATGGTAAAACGGGAGTTCGACAACCTGGGCCTCTTCCAGTCGACCGCGGATGTCGATTTGCAGTTTGGCGCCCGGCTTAGCTGCCGCTGGCGGGACATAGCCCATGGCGATCGAACAGTTCAGGCTGGGTGAAAACGTGCCGCTGGTCACGCAGCCTTGCGGACGACCGTCGATCACGATCGGGCTGCCCTGCTTTGCGACGCGGCGGGAAGTAAGCGTTAGGCCCGCGCGAACCAGCGAGCGAGGCTGCCGTTCAATCTCCAACAACGCGTCGCGGCCGGGGAAATCGTAGCCGCGCAGATGGCAAGCGAACTCCAAACCGGCTTGGAAAGGGTCGGTCTCTTCGCTGAGCTCATGGCCGTACAGCGGCATGCCGGCTTCCAGTCGCAGTGTGTCGCGGGCGCCGATGCCGGTGGGTACGATTCCCATGGGTTGACCCAAATCGAGAATGGCTTCCCAGATGCCCGTGGCGATGCTCGCGCCGACGCTCAACTCGAACCCGTCGTCGCCCGTGTAGCCGGTTCGGCTGATGATGCCGCCTTGGCGGCTTGCGGCCGGGTGCAGCAGTCGGGTCTGGGCGCCCCGGTAGTATTTCATGTTCTTCAGATCGACATCGACCAGCGGCTGCAGCACCTCGATGGCCTGGGGCCCTTGCACGGCGAGCATGGCCCCAAGGCTAGTCACGTCGGCCCAAAGCACCTCGTGGCCCGGTCGCTCGGCCCGCTCGGGCGGGAGGTGCTCGTCGATCCAGCGGATGATCTTCTCGCGATTGGCCGCGTTGACGACCAGCACGTAGTAGGGCTGGCCGTAATCGTTGTGGTAGTAGCCGACCAGCACGTCGTCGAGGATGCCGCCCTGGTCGTTGGTGACCAGCGAATAGCGGATTTGCCCCTCGGCCATGTCGGCCACGCGGCGGGTGAGCAACTCGGCCAGGAAGACGGCCGCCCCGGGACCCTCGAAACGCAGCCGACCCATGTGCGAGATGTCGGCGATGCCCACGCCGGATCGGGTCGCGCGGTGTTCCTCAATGATCGACGTATACTGCACCGGCATCCGCCAGCCGGCGAATTCGACCATCCGGGCGCCGTGGGCCTTGTGCCAATCGTAGAGCGGAGTGTTGCGTGTTTCGGAGGGCATTCTTGGCGTTCGTTGTTGAGTTTACGTATTCTAGCAAGGCCCTGCAAAGCCGCAAGCGGCTAGCGGCGTTTGCGGCGTTTCTTTTGTTTGGTTAGGCGGAGATCTAGCTCGCGGCGCTGTAGGTCGACCCGCGCGACGGTCACCTGGAGTCGGTCGCCTAGACGGTAGGTGTTGCCCGAGCGGCGGCCCGAGAGCGTGTGGGTTGTGCGGTCGAACGAGTAATAATCGTCGACCAGCGAATCGATGGGTACGAGTCCCTCGGCCGGCAGTTCGGTCCCCTGGACGAACAGCCCAAAACCTTCCACGCCGGTCACCACGGCATCCATCTCCTCACCGATCCGGTCGCTGAGGTAGTGCAGCAGCTTCAACTTGGTCAGTTCGCGTTCGGCGGAGGTGGCCCGTTGCTCGCGGTCGGAGCAGTGTTGGCCCTTGACGAAAAGCTCGTCCAAGTGATCGCGAGGCGAACGGCCGGTGATAATCGCGTCGATCAGCCGATGGACCGTCAGGTCGGGATAACGGCGGATGGGCGAGGTGAAGTGGCAATAACAGTCGCTGGCCAAGGCGAAATGGCCTTCCTCCTCGGGGCTATAGACGGCCTTGGGCAGGCTGCGGAGCGTGGCGAAATGGACCGCGTGTTGCTCCGGCCGGCCGTTGACTTTGTTCAACAGCTTCTGCAACTCGAAGCGGTCTTGAAGGTTGTCGACCTTGATGCCCAATTCGGTGACGAACTCGGTCAGGGCCTTCAGCTTGCGCGGCGTGGGCAAGGGATGGATGCGACGCAGGAAGGCGAGTTCCTTCTCGCGGAACAACTCGGCCACCGCCTCGTTGGCCGCCAGCATGAACTCCTCGATGATCTGATGGCTTTCCGTGTTCTCGACCACCCGGGCGCCGGTCACGCGGCCGCGGCGGTCCAGTTCGACCTTGACCTCGGGCATGTTCAGTTCGAGTGCCCCGCGGCGCATGCGGCGTTTGCGAAGGATCATGGCCAAGCGGTGCATGTTCCCCAGCAACTCGAAGACCTTGGCCCCGAGCTTCTTACGCCAGGGATCGGGCTCTTCGAGGAACTCGTCGACCTGTTCGTAGGTCAGTCGTTTGTTGCTCTTGATGGCCGCCCGGTGGACTTCGGTGGCCACGTGTTGGCCTTGGGCCGTCATTTCGATGAAGGCCGTCTTGGTGTAGCGGACCTTGCGCGGCTGAAGGCTGGCCAGGTTGTTCGAGATGGTCTCGGGCAACATGGGGATCACCCGATCGGGCAGATAGACGCTGGTTGCCCGATCGTAGGCCTCGCGGTCCAAGGCGCTTTTCGGACGCACGAAATGGGACACGTCGGCAATGTGTACGCCGAGCCGCCAATGGCCGTTCTCCAATCGGGTCAGCGAAATGGCGTCGTCGAAGTCGCGGGCGTCGGCCGGATCGATCGTGATGACCGTCTCGCCGGTCAGGTCGAGTCGGCCCTTGGGGATCGTTTCGTCGAAGGCCTCGGCCTGCTTGCGAGCGTTTTCCAGGACGTCCTCGGGAAACTCTTCCGGCAGGTTGAACTCGCGAATGATCGAGAGCGTGTCGACGCCCGCCTTGCCGGCCGGTCCCAAGACTTCGGTGATTACGCCTTCACCTTCGTGGACGGGAGACGGGAAGCGGACCATCTCGAAGACGACCTTGTCGCCGGGCCGTGCGTTCTTGGCGCCCGGATCACCCAGGCGGATCGGCTGGGAGAATAACGTCCCATCCACTTGAACATAAGCCAAACCGGCCTCTTCATAGTACCCGCCCACGAACTGGTGCGTCTGCCGTTCGATGACCTCGATGATCTCGCCGCGGGGGCCCGGATCGCGGGGACCACGCCGGGTCCGCTCGACCAGCACCACGTCGCCCGTGGCCGCGTCGGCCGTGCGTTGGGCCGGGATGTAGATGTCGTTGGCCTTCTCGACGCTGGGAGCCGTGCCCGTGGGCCGAACGAAACCAAAACCCTTTTGCGTACGATGGAACACGCCGACCACCCGGTTGCTTTTCGGATCCGCCGGTTTCGGTTTAGCCGATTTAGGTTTCACCGGTTTAGGCTTGGTGGGTTTCGGAGTTGCCGGTTTCGGTTTGGCGGATTTAGGAGTTGCCGGTTTCGGCTTGGTGGGTTTAGGAGTTGCCGGTTTCGGTTTCGTGCTTTTCGGATTCGGGGAATCGGGCCGGCGGACCATGTGGTTCGCTGCATAGGCCAACTGCCCCTTGCGAACGAGCCGTTTCACAGCCTTTCTGACCTCGGCCGCCTCGTCCTTGGGCACCTTCAACTGCTTGGCGATCGTCCGCGGCTTCACCGGCCGATAGTTCGGCTTCGCGACCAAGTCGAGGATCCGTTGTTCAAGGTCTTTCATGTGTCTTTCCGCTATTCTTTCTCTTTCGGACTGCCCTTGAACAACTTCCGCTGGATGTTCGCGTGGTAATGCGTCCAGGGACTGTCGGTGTTGGGGTCCTCGCTGATCAACTTGTCGAACGCGTTGATCTTTGCGTCCAGGTTGTCCAACAGATGCAACGCCATGGCTTCCAGTGTCATGGGCAGTTTCGGGCTGCCGAACTCGTACTCGCCGTGGTGGCTGATCAGCATGTGCTTGATGCGCAGCAGCGTCTCGCGGGGGATCGGCTCGCCAGAGAGTTTTTCGGCTTCCCGGGCCTTCTCGTCCAACATGCCGACCGCCATGACCAAATGGCCCAGCAGTTGGCCCTCGTCGGAATAGGCCATCTCGCGCTCGTAGTCCAACTCGTCGATCTTGCCGATGTCGTGCAGGAAGGCGCCGGCCAGCAGCAGGTCGCGGTCGATCTGCGGGTAGCAAGGACCGATCCTCAGCACGACTTCCATCAGCGTGACGACATGCTCCAGGAGTCCGCCGCAATAGGCGTGGTGGTTCTTCAACGCGGCCGGCGAGCGGGTGAACTTGGCCATGAACGGCTCGTCCATCAGGAAACACTCGGCCAGATTGCGCAAGGCCGGGTCGGTCATGCCGCGAAGCATCTCGCCGAGCCGCAACACCAGCTTGTCGACCTCGACGGCCGGCAATTGCGTGAAATCTTCCTCGTCGACCTCGCCCGGGTCGACCTTGGTCAGCCGCGTGGCGATCAGTTGCATGGCCCCCTGGAACAACTGCGAGGTCCCCTCGACGCGGACATAGTCGCCGTTGTCGAACGACTTGTAGACCGTCTCGTTGGCGTTCCACATCCGGGCATTGACCTTGCCGGTCCGGTCGCAGAGGTCGACTTGCAGGTAGAGGTTTCCATTACGGTTAGGTCGCAACTGCTTCCCGGCGGCCTGGAAGACCTCGTCGACGGGCTGCTGGTGCTCTAGTTCATTGACATAGCGTCGGGGCATGGGCGTCTTTCAAAAGTGAAGAGGGGGTCCGGATAACATTTCGTGATTCGGGGACGGTCCGTTTAGCCGCCGCGGCCCAGCGGTGTTCACCGGCCAGCGCCGCGTGGCCGCGGCGGCTCGACGGGAAACCGCAGGTAAC
>CAYYOX010000492.1:0-5397 GCA_964473065.1 uncultured Planctomycetaceae bacterium
GGGGAAGTTTCCTGTGGCGAGACGCAAAGCACGCAGCTATAATTGAGCATCTGGGAGAACGGGACCCGCATATTGCTCCCGCCCGATCCCAGCTTAACCAACGACCTATTGCGGAGAAAATGCCGTGCCGGACAGCGAAGGCCAACAGCCCGATTTCGAGGAACTCGGACCCCTGGACGAGCAGCTAGGTGAGACCGACTTTTCGGACGCCTCTGATCTCGACGAAAAGCCCGGGAATAAAAAGAAGAAAGGGCTTTTCGGTCGGGGGAAGAAGAAACGCAAGGGCAAGAAGGCCAAAGAAGAAGTGCCCGCCACGCTGGAAGAAGAGCAGCCAGAAGAAGATTCCCGCGATCGGACGATCGACGATGGCAGGCCGCGCAGGGAGCCGAGTCGTGTCTTCGAAGTCCTTGCCAATGCCGAGCCCTACACGGTCATGCTCGGGGTGGCTTTGTTGGCCCTCTTGATCGCCATCTTCTGTCTATGGATGGAATTGCACGATTACGGCTACGACATCGGGGCGAAACGCTCCAAGCAGACGGCCATGGCGGGGTCGTCCGTTCAGTCGCTGTGGACGAAGCCCGCGTAGGAGTCAAGTTGGCCCCGTCAACCGATGCGCACTGTGACAATCGGTGCATACTTGCGGCCTAACTTGCGGACTGGCTGTGTTCTTAGATGGGGGTCGCGTGCACTTGTGGCACTCGCCGCATAGTCGATCGATGTCCGACCGGGCGAGGACTTCGTCCGGTTTGATTTCGTTGTTTTCGTCCGCGGCGTGCTCCCGGCTGGGGCCATGGCAGTGCGTGCAGCCGACCTCTTCTTGAAAATGCCGGCTACTGACAAACTGATCGACCACATCGACGTGGCACGTATCGCAGCCAGCCACCAGTTTCTCGGTGAGCGGATCGAGTTGGGCCGGCGCGGCAAACGCATCCAGATAGGCCAAGCCGTTCGTTCCGGTGGTCTCATCGGAGGAACTTGTGCCGTCGTCGGCGACCATCGGCGATTGGGGGGCGGTCGTCGTGGAAGGCAAGCAGCCCGTTTCGCGTTGGCAGGATGCGCAGGCCGCCAGCACCCACATCATGCATGCCACCGGCCATGCGCCCCGAAGATGCCTACGCATGAAGCCATCCTTCATCTAGCCAATCAAGGTCTCCGCACGAGACCATCGCAGCCGCAACTGTCTCGAGTCGCTGGTGGTCGGCCTGAGCCAGTTTTCGCCACGAGGCACTGAAATTCTTCTTCATTTGCGTCATCGTATGCAGCCCACATAGGCAGACATCGACCTGCTTGTTTTGCAGCACGAACGCGATCATGTCGCGCGGCAAGTTGGCTTCGTCACCGTCGAGATCGCGATTCTTCAGCAGCGATCCGCGGGCGAACGGCTTGATCGTGATCACACCCAGTCCCGCCTTTTTGGCCGCGGGTATCACCTCTTCCGCCTGGCGATGCCGTACGTTATAGGGCATCGAGCACACGTCGAAGTGATCGGCGAACTTGTCGAAGGCCTCGCGGAACCAGCGGGGTGTAAAATGGCTGCCGAATCCGGCGAAGCGAATTTTGCCCTGCTGCTTCAGCTTCTCGATAGCCTCGATCGAATGGGACATGTCCCAGTAGCCCGATTTCTCGGTCACGCTGGCTTCGTTGCTGAGCATCAACAGATCGATGTAGTCGGTCTGCCATAGCTTCAAACGTTTTTCGAGCCAATCGTAAATCTCTCGCTTGTCGTTCTCGACGCCTTGCATCTTGTGCGAGACGCGCACACTAACCACGGCCTTGTCCCGCCGTTTGAGCCGCTTAAGAGCCTCACCCGGTACGGAGGATTCTTCCATCGCGGAGCACGAATCGAAGAAATTCACGCCCATGTCCATGCCCGCGCCGATCATTTCAGTGGCCTCGTCAACCGTGATCAGGCGGTAGCCTCCATTGCCGTCGGGCACGCGTTTGTAGGCCCAACTATGCCCGCCGAACCCGATCTCGGAAACCTTCAATCCCGTTTTACCCAACTCACGAAGCCCCACCCGGCCTTCGCCGGCCGCAGCATCGCTGGTGTTCAACAAAGCGGCCATCCCACCCCCTGCGGCCGCACCCTGTCCAAGATGCCGGAGAAAGCGTCGGCGTGTCGGGAGATCAGATCGTGTCATGGCTCTCACTCCTCGCAAGGTTCGAATCTGCAACGGGACGCACAAGATGCATTCTACCACATATCGCGGCTGGTGTGTTCTGTAGGAGGCAACTCCAGTCGCCGACTTTTCAGTATGTCCAGACGACCGCTCACTTTACGCGAAATCGGCGACTGGAGTCGCCTCCTACAAAAACCTCAGAAATTGGCGACTGGAGTCGCCTCCTACAAAAACCTCAGGTGTTGGCACTGAGCACTCCGGCCGGTGTCTCCGACGAGAGTTGCTCGATCATATCCCGGGTGGCAGCCTCGACGGCCTCTTGCCAACGCGACTCGCCAAATTGTTCGGCATAAGGCTTGCGGGAATGGGCAAAAATGATTCCGCGCGAGTTATTGACGATCGCCCCCAATCCCCGCTCGTCGAACGCCGCCGCCACATCGCCCGCCGTGCCGCCTTGGCTGCCGAAACCGGGTACCAGAAACCATGTATTGGGCATCTCGGCTCGCAGCTCGGCAAGTTGTTCCGGATAAGTCGCTCCGACGACCGCGCCGACCGACCCGTAGCCGCAAGTTCCCGCGGTCTGCTGGGCCAGACCTTGCACGTATGCGGCCACATGCCGATACACCGGTCGACCGTCGGCCACCAGATCCTGGAACATGCCGCCGCCGGGATTCGAGGTCTTCACCAACACAAACAGACCGGCCTCACGCTCGGTGGCCACGTCGACAAACGGTCGCAGGCTGTCGTCGCCCAGATAAGGGCTGACAGTCAACGCATCGGCCCCCCAAGGGCTCTTTTCCCCGGCGCCAAGCAAGCCTTGGGCGTAGGCGGTGGCCGTCGAGCCGATGTCGTTCCGCTTTCCGTCAAGAATCACCAGCAGCCCCTTTTCCTGGGCATACTGGATGATTTCGGCCAGGACGGTCATTCCGGCGGGTCCGATCTGCTCGAAAAAAGCAGCCTGAGGCTTTACCGCCGGCGCCAATCCGGCCACCACATCGATCACCCCGCAACCGAAAGCCCGATAATCACGGGCCATGCCGGCCAAATCGGCCATCCCGCCGCTCGGCGCCACCGCCTTGGGTAGCATTTTGGCTCGGGGATCCAAGCCCACCAACACCGGGTTTCCACAACGACGGACTGCCTCCGCCAAACGATCTACGAAACTCACGGAATCTCCTTTCTTCGAACGTCAGCAGCAAGACATAACAACTTGCCGCCGGGGTGAGCGACCAAACGTTTTGCCGCATTGTCACCTCACGGCGACCAAAAAACGAGCCCCACTGTAGTAGGGCCCGGTCGGCGATACCCTCTTGACTTTCCGACCATCGCGGGAAGCAACGGTGGAAATGGTCCGAGCTATAAAGCCGCGACCGCCGGTCGCGCTCCAAAGTCGCTACCCCGTGTGGCCGAACACTATTGCCCTCGTGTTTATGGGTGCTATGCATTCTTCGGCGCGACCAACGGTCGCGGCTTTATATGCTCCACACGGCCAAGAACTGAGGTTTTTGTAGGCGGCGACGGAAACGGGCTACTTGACAAGAGTCGGGTCGCTTGGTAACAATGGAGTGCAGCTAATCCATTGGGCGGGCAAGGTCACCGGTGCGCGGCCTTGGCCGTTTCGGTGCTTATGCGCGTCGGTCCGGGCCGTTCCGTCAGTCATCGGGAGCCGGGAGAAATGTCCTTTTCACAACGCTTACGCAGACTCGTGCTGGGTATCTCGCCGCAGGAGACCACTTTTGCCAGGCGTGGCTTCCGGGAAACGGATCCGGCGGTACAGCACCATTTGGAGCACGTCGGCCAGACGTTTGTGCGAGGATACCATGCGGCGCTCGAGGTGACCGACCCCGAGGCCCTCGGCCTGCAACTCGACGAGGTGGAGTGCCTGTGGCAAGGATTCGCCTACGAAGGCGCGGCCATGGGGTTGGCGCTGCTGGACTTTATGACCCCGCTAAGACGCGACCGTTGGGCGGCCTTCCTGGCTGGTCCCGGTGCGTCACACACCTACATGCTGCACGTCGGATTCGGTTGGGCGGCCGCCCGGTTGCCGTGGGTGCGGCGAAACTTCGATCGGCACTGTCGACGGCTAGACCCGTTGCTTCGCTGGCTGGTGGTCGACGGGTACGGCTTCCACGAGGGTTTCTTTCACTGGCCGCGGTACTGTGACGGACAGTCCGTTCCCCCACGACTTTCCGGCTACGCACGGCGGGCTTTCGATCAGGGATTGGGCCGATGTCTCTGGTTCATCGAGGGAGCCGACCCCGAACGGATCGCAGCGACGATCAAGACATTTTCGCCCGGACGGCACGCCGACCTGTTCAGTGGCCTGGGGCTTGCCTGTGCCTATGCCGGCGGCGTCGACGAAGATGCGGTCGAGGCATTGCTCAGTGCGGCCGGGCGTCACCGGTTGGAGTTGGCCCAGGGGACCGCGTTCGCTGCGAAGGCCCGGCGGAGGGCGGGAAATCTACCCCAGCACACCGAGCTGGCCTGCAAGGTTCTCTGTGGAATGTCGGCCGATGCGGCGGCCGCTATCACCGATGAGTGCCTCGTCGACCTACCCCCCGAGGGTAAGGAACCTCCGTATGAGCACTGGCGGCAGCGAATTCAAGCCCAAATAGCCGCAAAATATAGCGAAGTTCCCAGCGATTGAGGGCGAGAATCCGATGGCAATCAACGACAAACTTAGGTAGGATAGGATGGTGTTTGCAAGCGGCCTGCCCCAACGATGCCCGAAATGCCCGATGCACGGGCAGCGACCCTTTCGCGTATGGCGGGCCAAATGCAGTGTGCGGGAGCCTGGATCATGACACCACCGATCGCCATCGTAGGCATGGCCTGTCGATATCCGGACGCTCGATCGCCGGGAGAGCTCTGGGAAAATGTTCTGGCCGGCCGTCGTGCGTTCCGGCGGTTGCCACCCGAGCGACTGCGGCTGGAGGATTATCCACCCGACGCTGAAGATTCGATCTACTCGATGGAAGCGGCGTTGCTCGAAGGTTACGAGTTCGACCGGGTCCGTTTTCGAGTCGCCGGAAGCACCTTTCGCGCCGCCGACATGGCCCATTGGCTGGCCCTGGAAGTCGCCGCCGACGCCTTGGCCGACGCCGGGTTTGCCGAAGCGGAAGGTCTGCCGAAAGAAGCCTCGGGCGTGCTGGTCGGCAACTCCCTTACCGGCGAGTTTTCCCGCGCGAATCTAATGCGGCTGCGCTGGCCGTACGTTCGCCGGGTGGTCGACGCCGCGCTGGCCGAGCAGGATTGGCCAAGCAAGGACTGGACGGAA
>CAYYOX010000493.1:0-5358 GCA_964473065.1 uncultured Planctomycetaceae bacterium
GCGGAGTCCGGATAGGTTCCGTCGCCGAACAGGCCGGTGCCTAGCAGAGCGAGAATATCCTCGCCGGAGATCTTGCTATCGGCGTTGAAGTCACCGTTGCCCCAGTTGGCTTCGGTCGTTACGCCGTCGCCGAACAGTCCGGCTTGGAGGATGTTGAGGATATCCTGACCCTCGACCTTGCGGTTGCCGTCGGTGTCGCCCGGAGCGGCCTGGAAGACGCCGATGTCGACGGTTTGGTACCCATAATAGACACCGTCTTTGCCCGCCGCGCCATCGCCTGCGTTGCCAAACCAGATGCCTGCGCCCAGGTAATCGCCTTCGTTAGGCAAAGTGCCGGCCAGACCGTAGGAGAGCGGAACCGTCGCGGGGTCTTCGCCGAACTGGCCGTCGACGCCGTCCCCTTCGTAGAGCGCTTGGATGTTCTCCAAGATCGTCAGCGTCTTGTCACCCCAGGTGGGGCTGCCGGCGACTGTCATGGGCTCAAGACCCTTGACGGCCAGACTTCCGCCGAGGTAGATCTCGGCCGAGGAGTAAGAAGATCCGTCGGTTTCGATCTTGTCGTGGGCCTCGCCGGCGATGTCGATGTTCAGCGTGGCTTCGCCGTCGAACTCGATCGAGCCGAAGATACGCGCCGTGCCCGCGCCGCTGCCGACGTTAGCCTGACCGGCAACGAACAGGTTGCAAATGGCGCCCTCTTCGTCACCGGCATCCGGGTCGTGGTACCTACCGAGCAAGGCGCCATCGCCGAGGCTCAGGTCGGCCACGCTCAATCCGTCGGCCTGTTCGATCACCAGATTCACGCCGTCGGCGACGGTCAAATCGCCAATAGTGACAGCGGCCGGAGTGCCCGAATCGATGATCGCGTCGCCTTCGACGATCAGGTCGGTTTCAGGCATTGGCTGCGGCGGGACGACTCCGGTGGGACTGCCGCCTAACAGTCCCTGTATCTCCATCGGACTCAGCGCCGAATTGAAGTAGGCCACTTCGTCGATCAGACCGACGAATTTGGCCGCATTAACGGGATCGCGGTTGTCGGTTCCGATGGCCAACTGGCCTGCCCAAGCCGGCCAGGGATAGCCGCCATAGGTGAACGTGTTACTGGCCACGTTCCCGTCGTAATAAGTGGTGATCTGCTGACTGGTAGCGTCCCAGGTGAGTGCATAATGATGCCACACCTCGTCGGGCCCAACCATACCGCTGGGCGGACCAGGCCAGGTGGCGCTGCCGTCATCCATCCACCAATTGTATCCAGGCAAGCCCCAGGAGTCCCAGTAGGTGATCGTCCCGCCCGTACTGCCGGTCGGGTTCTTCACCCACAACGAAACCGTATACCCGTCCGGAGTCGTGTAGACATCTGCGTGGTCCGGGATCAGGAAGTAATCGGCGCCGAACAGCTCGATCGAGTTCCCGAAGACGGCGTCGGACGACGAGGTCGGGTTGCCGGTGGCTATGCCGTTGTGCCCTCCCGCGGAGTCAATGCCCGGGTTGTCCGTATCGTCGAACGACCAATGGGCCGTGGGCGGCGGCAGGTTTGCGCCGCTGCCTAGTTGTAACGTTCCGCCGGTCAGCGTGATCTGCTTCGGGGCGTCGTTGTTACCCAGGTCGGAACCGACCACCGAAAACGAGTTGCTCTCGTCGGCCACGAAGGTCGTTCCTCCCAGAATTGCACTGTCGGCCACATTGAGCCGGTTGCCGCCGGTATCGATCGTACCGAGGTCGGATGTCAACGCGGTGCCGACATCCAGATCGGCCCCCAGCGTGAGCGTGCCGTCGCGCAGATCCACGTTCGCGATCTGCCCGCCGACCGCAAGGGTTGCACTTCCGCCGGCCAAGCCCAGCGTGCCGTCGCCTCCCAGCGGACCGACCACGTTGAGGCTGTATTGGTCAGCCGCGTTGATGGTCAGCGTGGAACCGTTGTTGACTTCCAAGCCATTCTCCGGCGAGCTGCCCAAATTGACGGTCATCGGGCCCGGCGCACCCGCATCACCCGGCCCGACGCTCAGCGTGCTGTTGGCCGTGACCACGACCGGATTATCGTAAGCGACGGGGGATGCCGCCGCCGGCTTCGCCGAGAGCAACAGTTCACCGGCGCTAAGCTGCGGGGTGGCGCCTTCGACGGGCTTGGAGCCGTGATCGGCTACCAACCGGCCGGCTTGCACGTCGAAGGTGGCCCCGGCCACGTCGTTCGAGTCGGAGTCGAGGACCAGATCGGCCCCGCCTGTCTTGATGATCGTGTTGCCGTTGGCCGTGATCGGGCCGGGATTGGTGGTCCGGAGCGTCTCGAAACCGGCGTCAACCGCGCCGGGCGCAATGGTCGTGCTGGCGAAGCCGATCTGGCCGCCGCCGGTCCTCAACAACCCGGAGTTGATCTGAAGCGGACCTAAGGAGGCAACGCGCAGGTCGACGGTGATTGCGCCGCCGTCGGTGACGCTCACCGGGATAGTATCCCAAGTCAACCCGTCATGAACTGATACGATCACATCGTCGACGTATGCTGTTTGGCTATAGCTGACCCCTGCACTGAAACGGAGGAAGAGCCGGTCATCGGCCGCCAGTGTCGAAACGTCGATGCCCAGGTTGAACGGCGTGGTTTCACCCTGCTCGGCCGGCGGCGGAACCACGGCGCTGTCCACTAGAGTGGCGCCCACAAGCGGGTCGGCGATGTCGTTGCCGAATTCGGCAACGGCAAACAGATCTCCGCTCGGTAACGAATAGACATCGACCAGCAGATCATCTCGCATCATTTCGCCCGTGTTTCGCCAGAAGTTTACGCCGCTGACATATATGTTTGACGCGGTGTCGCGCGTACCGATTTCCTGATAGATGTATCCCCCTGCCCAGCCGCCCATTCCGGCGGTCTGACCGTTGTAAAAAGAGCCTGTGCCCGCGGGAAGCAGATAGTCATGAAAGTCCGCATCCTCGCTGGTGGATTCTCCCCACTCGGGAATTCCTTGCGGATAGCCCCAAGCATCGTCCGTTCCGGGCAACTCGAAATCGCCGTTGGTGACCGCGATCGGGCTGGCGAGCCCTATGCGCAATGCGGCCCCTTCGTTGAGCATCAACGCGCTGACGTCGCCCAGTTGACCCACATTGGCTCTTACTTCGCCGCCGTTGACAGTCAACTGCCGATCGGCCGGATCGGCGCCGGAGAAGATCAGGTTGCCGTCGAGTGTCATGCCGCCGACCGCCAGCGAGCGGTCGTAAGTCAGCGTGGTGCCGGCAGCAACGGTCACGTTGGCCGTGGGAACCGTCAGCGTCGAGCCGGTCATGTTCAGCGAGCTGGCCAAAGTCAACTCATCGGCCACGATCAGCGTTGCCCCGGGTGTGACGTTGAAGTTGGTCACGCTGAGCGAGGCGGCGTTCAGAGTGCCGGCAAGGTTCAACGTGGCGCTGGGGCCGACGCTTACCGCATTGGCGACGGTCAGATTACCGCCCGGATCAGCAATCGTAAGAACGCCGGCGTCCGAGACGATTACCGTTCGGGCCGCCTGGGTATTGACCACGCTACTGACGCCGTCCGCGATGCTGGCGTTCGACAAAGCGACGGGAATGTCGCCGAGCGTCAAGCCGCCGTCCCAGTGGGAATCAGCGCCGGCGCCGAAATCCCAAGTGGAATCAGCCCCGTCCCAGGTGAGCGAAAGAGGCAACGATGCGGTCACATTGTCGATAAATGCAACACCATTATAGTTATAAGCCGAACTGAAGCGGAGAAAGAGCCGGTCGTCGGCCGCCAATCCCGAGACATCGAAGTCCAGGCTAAACGGCGTCGAGCCACCCTGGAAGGTCGGGGCAGGGACCATGCCGCCGCCGAGCAGAGTGCCCGCGTCGGCGATGTCGTTGCCGAATTCGGCAAAGGCAAACGGATCCGTACTGGGTAACCAATAGACGTCGACCAGCAGGTCGTCATACTGGGTCGCGTAATCGCTGCGCCAATAGTTCACTCCGGAGATATTCATAAGCGACATGCCCTCGGACGTACCGATTTCCTGATAGAGATAGCCCGCCGGCGCACCCCAGGCCGATACTCCGCCGGTCTGACCGCCGTCCAATGCGCCGCTGGTGTCTCTAAGCAGAAAATCCAACCAGTTGACGTCGTTGGAGGTTTCTCCCCACTCGGAAATATCATGGAAATGCCACTCATCGCCGATCGTTCCCGGCAATTCGAAATCACCGTTGGTAACCGTCACGGCGCCGAAGCACGGGACCGCCATCCAGGCAGCCAACACTGCCGCCATTGCCAATCGCTTCATCTTACTATCTCCTGCTTAAAGGAATTGAAACCGCGCAGTAGTCTCCACGCAGAGATGCTCAGGGAAAAAAGTCAAGAAGTCGCTGCGCCCGGTACGTCAAACGCACCGCGCCTCGCAGTCGACAAAAAAACGCTGCCTCACATGCTGAATTACAGGACAGACACACTGACCAGTACGCATCCCACGCACGCTTGCCACTCTCTGTGCGAACGACGCCATCGGGAAAGACCCCGATAATCCACATAGTATATCAGAAGTTCCCCGCAATACAAGCACACCATCCCCCCAAGGAATCACAAAGAAAATCTAAATCGGACCGATAGAGGGAGAAAACGGGGCGCAAAATCGCCATTAGTGGGGGGCTGTCGCGGAAACAGCGCGGTAATAGCGCGTATATAAGCCCACGGGGTTGCAACCCGTGGGCTTGAGAAATGTCTGAATTCGTTGGCCGCTTGCGGCTTTGCAGTATTGCGGTTCGGACGCGGCCTGTTGGGCAGAGTCATGATGGAGAGTGTGTCGGCGCCGCACTGCAAAGCCGCAAGCGGCGGAATGAATCGAGACTTCAATCAAACAGAACGACAAGACCGTCTCCGCAAGATCGTCGGTGCTCGAGTAAGCTTGACAAAGCTGACCCAACCGTTCACACTCAAGGCCCTGAGTTTCGCCAAGATGGGCGTGCCATTTGGCAGAAAACGCGTGAACACTTGCAACAAGAGAATAACATGATGATGAGAATGGTAACAGCGATTGTTTGTTTAACCGTAATCGGCGGCGAGGCTTGGTCGATGGAGTCGACTGCAGAAAGGCGGCAGACGATCTCTCTCGACGGCACATGGCAGGTTGCCGAGGGCAACATGAGTGTGATGCCCGAGGTGTTTGATCATACGGCGCCCGTGCCCGGGTTGCTGGACTTGGCCGAGCCGCCGTTCGACACGCCGGGCAATGTGATTACCGATGCGCAGCGGGGCCTGGCTTGGGAGCGGCCGAAGAGGGCCGACCCCTTGCGCGAGGCGTTTTGGTATCGACGCACGTTCAAGATCAATGCGCCCGAGTCGAACGTGGCCTTGCTGAAAGTGAACAAAGCGTTCTTCGGCACGTGCGTGTTTCT
>CAYYOX010000494.1:0-5357 GCA_964473065.1 uncultured Planctomycetaceae bacterium
AGTCAATAGCTGGGGTGGATACGAAAAGCAATATCAGGTGCGTATTGACCCGGATCGAGTGATCAAGTATGGCCTGACGTTCGACGAAGTCGTCGAAGCGGTGAAGGCGAACAACCGCAACGTGGGCGGCGGCAACATCACGCAGAACAGCCAGATGCTGCTGGTTCACGGGCTCGGCCGGACCGTCAACAGCACGCAGATTGAAAACATCGTTATCAAGGCCAAGGATGGCGTGCCCATTCGCGTGCGTGACGTGGCAGATGTCCAGATCGGGCACGAAATCCGCCGCGGGGCGGTGACCGCCGACGGCAAGGGCGAGGTGGTCTACGGGCTGGGGTTTATGCTGATGGGTGAAAACAGTCACGAAGTGACGAATTCGCTCAAGGAGAAGATGGAAGAGATCAAGGCCACGCTCCCGCCCGGTGTGGAAGTCGAGACCGTCTACGACCGCACCGAGTTGATCGATCACGTCATCGGAACCGTTCAGAAGAACCTATTCGAGGGCGGTCTGCTCGTGATCGCCGTTTTGTTCATGTTTCTGGGCAATCTGCGGGCGGGGTTGATTGTGGCGGCGGCGATTCCGCTCTCCATGTTGTTTGCCTTTTCCGGGATGGCCCGATTCGGCATCGCTGCCAGTCTGTTGAGCTTGGGGGCCATCGACTTCGGGCTGATCGTCGACAGTTCGGTCGTGATGGTCGAGAACTGCGTCCGCTATCTCGCCAAAGGCATCCCCGCCGGCCGAACCAAATTGGATGTGATACGCGATGCGGCCATCGAAGTCCGCAAACCGACGATGTTTGGCGAGTTGATCATTATGATCGTCTACTTGCCGATCCTCACGCTCGAAGGCGTCGAAGGAAAGCTGTTCCGGCCGATGGCGCTGACGGTGATCTTCGCCTTGGCCGGATCGATGATTCTCTCGCTCACGCTGATGCCCGTGCTGGCCAGCTACGTCTTGCCAAAGCGTCTGCAATAACGCGAACCGCTGCTGATTCGCCTCATCAAGCGGCTCTACCGACCGGTATTGCGATTTACGATGCGCCACAAGATGGCGGTCATTGGCTTTGCTTTGTGCGTTCTGTTCGTCGCGTTTGGATTGATCGCCCCGAACCTGGGCTCGGAATTCGTGCCGAAGCTGTCCGAGGGATCTCTCACGATCAATGTTGTGCGACTCGCCGGCACGGACCTCGAAGAATCTATCCGTTACAACACGCAAATGGAAAAGGCCATTCTCGCGGAATTTCCCGATGAAGTGAACCACGTCTGGAGCCGCATCGGCAGTGCCGAGGTCGCCACGGACCCCATGGGAGTGGAGTTGAGCGACGTCTTTATGACGCTCAAACCACGCCACCAATGGAAACGTGCCAAGACACAAGATGAACTTACGGAACTCATGCAACGGTCGATGCGTGAACTCCCCGGCCAACGCATCGCCATGACCCAGCCTATTGAGATGCGGCTAAACGAAATGGTCTCAGGCATCCGCTCGGACGTGGCGGTAAAACTGTTCGGGGACGACTTCGAAGTGCTGGTGGATAAGGCCGAAGAGATCGAGCGCGTGTTGCGCTCGATCGACGGCAATGCGGACGTGGCGGTCGAACAGATTACCGGTCAACCGGTGCTGCAAATCAAGGTCAAGCAAGACGAGATTGCCCGCTATGGTGTGTCCGCAAAACAGGTTCTTGACCTGGTCGAGTCGTTGGGCAGCTTCGAGCTGGGTGAAATCTTTGAGGGCCAACTACGCTTTCCTTTAGTCGTGCGCCTGCCCGAACACCTTCGCTCAAGTCCCAAGGCGATCGGGGCGATTCAGTTAACCACCGCGTCCGGTCAGCGGATTCCACTCGCCCGTCTTGCCGACATCAAGACCGTGGAAGGCCCCTCCACGATCACACGCGAGTGGGGTTACCGTCGGATCACCATTTCCTGCAACATCCGCGGACGCGATATGGGTAGCTTCGTGGCCGAGGCACAGCGGCGCATCGAACAGGAAGTGCAGTTGCCGTCGGGTCGCTACCACGTCGAATGGGGCGGCCAGTTCGAAAACCTGATCCGTGCCCGAAAACGATTGATGATCGTCGTTCCGCTCGCGCTCGTGCTGATCTTCGTACTCTTGTACATGACTTACCATAACGTGGTCGACACCATCCGTGTCTTTACAGGCGTTCCATTTGCCTGGACCGGCGGCATCATCGCGCTGTGGCTCCGCGACATGCCCTTTTCGATATCTGCCGCCGTCGGGTTCGTCGCACTTTCCGGCGTCGCGGTGCTTGACGACATGCTGTTGGTGTCTTATATTCGCCAACTTCGGGCAAGGGGACTTGGCCTCGAAGAGGCTGTCGAGAAGGCGGCCATGACGCGGCTGAGACCGGTGTTGATGACGACCTTGGTGGCCAGTCTCGGCTTCATACCCATGGCGCTGGGTACGGGCATGGGCGCCGAAGTGCAACGGCCGCTGGCGACGGTTGTCATCGGCGGCGTGATCAGTGGCACGGTCATGTCGCTACTCGTGCTACGAGTGCTCTATATGGTATTCAAAGGTCCCGTGAGATTGACGCGGGAAGAATCGGAAACGGCCGAAGACGAATCTCGGCGCGCGTCAGAGACGGTTTCGGCGTAACTTTGTTCGAGGCGACTGCCTCAAGGAGAAACGGATGATGTCAGGACTTTTCAGAACGATTGCAGCGTTTTCATTTGTCGCAAGTACGCTCCTGCTGGTCGCAGGTTGCGGCCAGACGGACAGTAACGAAGGAGACGCATCCAGCCAACCGGATCAAACTTCCGGCGAGTCGACCGCCGACGATCACTCCGGCTGGTGGTGCGCCGCGCACGGCGTGCCCGAAGAGGAATGCAGCATGTGCGGCGCGGCCGAGAAGTACAAGGCCAAGGGCGACTGGTGCGAGGAGCACAACCGCGCGGAGTCACAATGTTTCAAGTGCGATCCGTCCCGAGCCGAAAAGTTCGCCAAGCTCTACGAAGCCAAGTTCGGCGAGAAGCCCCCGGAATAGTGGCCCGAACCGAGACACCGCCAGTGGTGAGGAACGCTTCGCCCGCTGGCGTCGGCGTGATCAGTTCGATGCCACTTGAGGGTGTCCGGGAATTCGAGACTGTAGGAGGCGACTCCTGTCGCCGATTGGCGATTTCTCTGCTTTTGATCGGCGACGGGAGTCGCCTCCTACAAGGCATTGATAGGGGATGCAATTCCCGGACCCTCTCACTTACTTCGCTAACAATGACAGTTCGCTGTTCGCTGTTCGGGTGTAGGACGATTCTACGAAGGCCATCGGAATGTCCTGAACGAGAAACTTTGCGGGTTGGTTGGATTGTGACGGCGCGTTGCCGGATGTCTGTACTACAGAAAGCGGCAATTGCGCCTTTTTCGTGTGTTCCGAATGTCCTGATAGAGCCGAAACATGAGAAAGGAGGAGTTGTAGGAGCCGATTTGTTTGGCGCACCTTTGTGCTTCCCGGAATGATTAGAACGAGAGCTACCGATGATCAAGCAAGCACTGAAGACATGGAAGATCGTTATCCCTGCAATTGCGCTGCTTTCTGTGGGGTGCCGATCGGCAAATCGAGTCCATGATCCCGAATTTGCGCGGGATATGCATCGAGTTCACCAGGCGAACAGCTTGCCGTCGGGAGCGGCACTGAGCCCGGTGATGGACGAACTGGCCGGTCCGCATCCGGTGGATACGTATATCCGACATGCGTTGATGCAGAATCCGGACATTCAGGCAGCTCGTAAGCAGGTCGAGGCAACGGCGTTTCGAGTGCCCCAGGCTTCCAGCCTGCAGGACCCGATGTTCAAGATTACTACCTACCCGGAGTCGGTGCAAACGGCGGCCGGACAACAGGAGTTGTTGCTGAACGTAAGCCAGAAATTCCCCTGGTTTGGCAAGTTGCGGGCACAAGCGGATGTTGCTGAATTCAGCACGAATGTTGCCCGGGCGCAGCTTGCGGCGGTCGAGCTTCTCGTCATTGAAGAAGTGAAGCGGGCGTATTACGAGCTGTATTTCGTCCAGCAAGCAATTCAAATCACGGAAGCCGATCGAGCCTTGCTGATCGACTTGACAAAGATTGCCGACTCGAAATACCGAACGGGCACCGTGAGCCAACAGGACGTGCTGCGGGCACAGTTGGAAGTCTCGAATCTGGAGCATCAACTGATCCGCCTTCGGCAAGAGTTGCAGAGTGGCCAAGCCCGGCTGGCCCGGCGGCTGCACATTTCTCCGGACACCCCGGTCTTGGCGCTGGACCAACTCCCGGCCGAGCAGATCCCCGCCGATTTGCAGTCGCTCTATGCGAAAGCAACCGAATCCCGACCGGAGTTGCATGCCCAGTTGGCGGCTATTCGGCGCGACCGGAGCGCCGTGGAGCGTGCCAAGCTCAACTACTACCCGGACCCGACGTTGGGGTTGACTTGGATCGACACGGCCACGGCCGGCATCAGCCCGGTGGCCAACGGCCGCGACTCCGTCCTCCTCGGCGTGGGCTTCAACATGCCGATCTATCGCAAGCGGCTAGAGGCCGGCGTTCGCGAGGCGGAAGCCCAAACGGTGGCCGACACAAGGCGGTACGACTCGCTGAAAGATCGAACCGAAGAACAGGTCAAAGACCTCTTCGTCCGGGTCCAAAGTCAAGAGGAATTGTTGCAGTTGTTTCGTGAAGACATCATTCCCAAAGCCGACCAGACATTGCGCGTGTCGGCGTCTGCCTACCAGACGGGCGATGTCGACTTCCTGCAGTTGATCGACAACTGGCGTCAGCTCCTGCGGTTCCAGATCGCCTATGAGCGTTTGCAGTCGCAACTCCGGCAAACGCTCGCATCGCTCGAAAGAGTCGTGGGCGGATTCGAGGCCTACGAAGAGGCCACCAGAGGCAACGCCGGGCCGCTTCAGTTCATGCAACCGCCACAAGACGAGTTGCCACCCATCCCGCCCCAACCATAGCACTGATACCCTCCTGCGCCACGACACTCCACCATGGAGTTGGCCACTGCCAAACCCCCAACCGATCCACTACTGGGCACGACCATGAAACCTACTCGATTTCTGATACTCGCTCTGACGCTGCTGGCGTCGTCGTTTTTGCCGGGCTGTGCTTCGTCATACCATGCCTACCCGTGTGGAAAGGTTCCGTACTGCTATTGTCCACCGTCGCCTTTGGCACACACGGGGTACTGCGCTTGTCCGACCTGCATGGCCTCGAAGTACGTCAATCGACCGCAAGAGGCGACGCCTATGGCCGAAGATACTGACTTCCCCGCAGAATGATCACCTGGCAGCCGTTTTTGCCCGCCCGAATTTTGAGCTTGCCCCGTTTCGCCGTTCTGTGCATAATCCCTCGCCACCGACCGTT
>CAYYOX010000495.1:0-5355 GCA_964473065.1 uncultured Planctomycetaceae bacterium
GGACCGCGCGTAGCGGCGTGGTGTGGCTTATAACCGCTTCTACCGGCCGGCTCAGCTCGATTACCGACCGTAGCGGCAACCCGCTCACATTCACCGGCAGGGGCATCTTTAGCGATTCCGGGCGCGGCGTGGTGTTCGAGCGTGACTGGCTCGGACGAATCTCCGCCCTGATCGACCCCAACGGCGAACGTATCGAGTATACCTACGACGCCGTCGGCGATCTGGTCGGTGTGATCGATCGTGTCCAGACCGCTTCGGGCGTTCGCAGTCCGACCGTCTTTACCTACTACTCCGACCCGGCACATTACCTGCATACGATCAAGGACCCCAGCGGCGTGAAGATCCTTGAGGCGACCTTCGACGGAGTCACCGGCCGGCTGGCGAGCCTGGTCGACGCTTCGGGGGCAGAGGCCGCGTTCGACTACCAGATCGAACTCAGCCCGGGCAGGCATCTGGAACGGATTACCGATGCGATGGACGTCGACACCGAGACGATCCGTGACAATCGGGGTAATCTGCTGCGGCATATCCGGCAGATGGGCATAGGCTCCACCGACTACCAGGTGACCGTCTACCAATACGACGACGAGGACCGGCTGACCCATCAGAGCGCCCCGTTTAAGGCGATCGACACCAACCGCTACACGCTCGAACCTCCCACGACGGCCTGGCAGACCATCTCCGTGTACGACGCCGACGGCAATCTGCACATCCAGACCGACGCCCTGGAAAATGATACTACCTACACCTACAACGACTACGGGCAGTTGCGCACGGTCTCCGATCCGACGGGCGTCACCACCACTAACCACTATAACGCCTATGGCAACCTGATCTACACGACCGGCCCGGCCGGTATGAGCCCGACCTACACCTACGACGACGACGGCAACCTCGAATATATGCTCCGTGGTGGAGTCGAGGTGGTCATGTATTTCCGCTACAACCAGTACGGCGAGGTGACCTACCAACAGGACCCCGGCGGTGTGATACGGGAATTCGACTACGACCTGAACGGCAACCAGATCGAGACCGAACTGGAGTGGACCGACCCGCTGCCGGACGACGGCATCGACTTGCCCGATGCCATCGTGCTGACCGAAACCCAGTACGACGAGCGGGGCCGCGTTACGCTCTCGATCGACGCCCACGACGCCGAAACCGAATCGATCTACAACGACGCCGGGCAACTCGAAACCATCATCCGACGCGTGTTCGACGACGTGGGTGATCCGGTCGTCGTCACCACGACCAAGAATACCTACAATTCCCGAGGCTTGCAGATCCAAACCGAGACCTACGAAGGCGACCCGGCCGCCGGCGGATCATTGCTCACCCGCACCCTGACCGCCTACGACGCCAACGGGCGCATGGTGGCCGCCACCGATCCGTTCGACGATCAGACCGCAGCCGAGGACCTCCGCACCACGCACACGCTCTACGACGGGCTGGGACGCGTAATCGAAACCCGCCGACTGGCCCAAGTGTCGATCGATATCATCGACGATCCCGTCCATACCGGTCTATACGTTACTACCTTCAGCGCTGTTTATGACGAGACTTATGACCCAAGTATCCCGCTTACGCCAGTCATCCAGTCCCGCTCGCAGACCGTCTACGATGCGGCCGGGCGGGTGGAGCATACCCTAGGGCCGTTGGACGAGCGGACAGACTGCTACGCGGACGCGGCCGGACGACAGATCGGCCCCCTGGGGCCCGTGGTGCTGGTCGACGGCCAACAAGTCAGGCCACTCTCCGAGTTCACCTACGACGACGCCGGACGACAAATGCTCGTCGTCACCGCCATCGCCCTGTTGGAGATCGTGGCCGGTTCTCCCGATTGCCCCGACTTTGCCACCCATCCCACGCTGCCGAACCTCCAGAACGCGACCTATCGCGACGAGACGCTCAAGCAGCAGACCCGCTTCGAGTACGACACGGCCGGTCGGCAGACGGCCGTGATCTTAGATGCCATTCCCGATCCGGACGACCCGCTCAACACGGTCCACCCGCGCAGCGAAACGGTCTACGACGAGCAGGGCCGCCGGGTGGCGGTCCGCGAGAATCTCAGCCAATCCTCCTGGCACGCCGGCACGTTCGACGAGTCGCAACTGCGCGAAACCCGTTACGAGTACGACAAACAAGACCGCCTAATCGCCGTCATCCTCCCAGCCGTCGCGCATCCAGATACGGGAGTGATGGTCCACCCGCGTTACGAATACACGTACGACATGTACGGCAACCAGACGTCGATCCGCGACAACATTGTCCAAGTCGACCCGAGCGATGAGACCACGATCTCCTACGACCACGACGGCACGGCCGGCGACGACACGCGAGTCACCCAGTTCGCCCACAACGAGTTTGGCCAGCAGGTCGCTCGCACACTGCCGCTGGGTCAGCAGGAGACGTTTTCTTATGACTCCAATGGGCGGCAGGAGCGGCATGTTGATTTCGAGGGGCGGACGACCGATTTTGTCTACGATCTGCTGGGCCGACTGGATGAGAAGGAGTTCTTTGCCGCCGGTAATGACCCGGACGGGACGCCGGATGAGACGGTCGATTATGTTTACGATAAGCTGGGCCGACAGACGGATCTGACCGACGCCCGGGGGCCCAGCTCTTGGGATTACGATGCGGTGGGGCGGGTTACGAAGGTGCAGTCGCCCGAGGGGATCGTCAATTACGTGTACGATCCGGTCACCGGCCGACGGTCCCACACGTGGACCGGCAGCGACCCGCTTGCACCGATCAGCGAGACCGAGTATCTTTACAATGTGCTGGGCAGGCTGGAAACGGTTCGGCTGCTTACGCGCGAGGGTCAAGCCGTCAGCCCGGCGGAAGAGACCGTCTATCACTACGATATCCTGGGCAATCTGGTGCAAACCGACTTACCCAACGGCGTAATCAGCGTCAACGAATACGACAAGCTGGGCCGGCTGGTCGAGCTGACCCATTTCGGCCCGGACGGTACGCCAGCGGATCTCTCGGACAACCCGATCTTGGATCTGTTCGAGTACGAGTTGCTCTTAGACGGCCGCCGCTCGCGTGTCGAAGAGACCGACGATCAAGGCTTGGTGACGGCTATCGAGTGGACCTACGACAACTTAGGCCGCCTGATCCGCGAGTCGTACGACAGCACGGACAACACTCGCGATTTCATCAGCGACTACCTCTTCGACCTGGTCGGCAACCGGCTCACCAAGCTAACCGACACCGACCCGACGTTCATCGACGATCCCACGTTCGAGGAGATAATCAGCTATGCGTACGACCCGAACGATCGGCTATTGACCGAAACCAAAGACGCCCCCGGCACGGCCGAGGACACACATACGGTCTACGAGTACGGCGGTTCTACGAATCCGCATACGGAGCAGACCGGCAAGACGGTGCATCAAGGCTTGGACAACACGGGCGCAGTCTTACAGCAGGTCACCTCCCAATACAACCTGCAAGGTCGGCTTGAGGGCGCCGTAATCGTCGACCATCAGGCGGGCACAACGACCACGACCTCGTACAAGTACAACGACTCGGGCATCCGGGTCGAGCAACGCAAGCAGGTCGATGGCGGCGTCGAAGAAGTAACCACGTATCTCATCGATCCCTACAACGCCACCGGCTACGCCCAAGTGTTAGAGGAGTACGTCGACGCTCAGCTTGCGAAAACGTACACACTTGGCCGCGACGTGATTTCGCAGTCGGACGGCACGACCCACCATCTGGAGTACGACGCGCACGGATCCACCCGAGCGTTGTTGGATTCGGCAGGCGCCGTTGTCGAGCGCTATGCGTATGACGCCTACGGCAACGCGGTTGGCTTCAATGCCGCGACAGCCTTGACCACGATTCTCTACTCTGGCGAGCAGTTCGATGTGGCAATTGACCAGCAGTATCTGCGATCACGATATTATGATGCGGCTGTTGGGCGGTTTGGGCGCGTCGATTCGTTCGCGGGAGATGTTTATGAGCCGATCAGTTTCCACAAGTATCTGTATGTGCATGCTGATCCGACGAATGGCATCGATCCGTCGGGGCAGTTCTTCAGCGCGCTCGGCTCCTTAGTAATTACGGGAATCGGCAACGCTGTCAGGGGCATGCGCAATGCTTCTAACTTCGCCGCATATTGGTACATGAGAGCCTCATTATGGACGGCACAGTTCGTCACGACAGTGTCAACGACCCTTGCAATAGGGTGGCAACGCTTTCAGACTGGAGCAAATTATGTTGTGATGCGCGTCACTCAAATTCCTCCGGCGGCTTGGGATCGTGCCGTGAGGCTTCTTTCACGAGGTGCATCATCACCCGTTGTGCCAGGAGGTGGTCTAGGTGCTCATGAGACAGCTGGCGGACATACGCTTGCGAGGCATGTGGGCCAATCTTTCTCGCATTTGGTTGGTCGATTAGCGTCGCAACCGCATATTCGCGCCGCATCGTCGTTCCCAAGCCGAGGTGTTGCTGAGAGTGCCGTAGCGCGTACAATCAGTGCAAAGCAGCAGGCCATAGCCAATTGGCTGGCAGGCGCTACGCCAAGGTTGCCAATCAGTAATTTCTTTGCGCAGAATATCGGGGTCGTGGTAACCCGCGGACAGCAAATAGCAACTGCCACGTCCAAAATAAGTGTTATCTTAGTGCGCGACCCTAACTCGCCTATTGGATACTATATCAAGACAGCGTTTCCAGACCTATGAATTCACGCAATTATCCTGATCTTTACCAGTTCCTGGCGTGCTACTTTCACCAGGATTGGGACCTGGATTCCGCAACCTGGCAGGGAGCGGTTCTTCAGTTCGTGCAAGAGTTCTCCTCGGAGGACGTCTGTGCCGCACGCAAACAACTCGACAGACTGTTGGACTGCGATCTGAATGAAACAGAACTCAGCAAGACCTTGCTCCACGAGTTAGGTTGCTATTATGACCCGACACCTGACGGGATGAGTTTTACGGATTGGCTCCGACTAATCCGGGAGCAATTGAGCGACGCAGAGACAGACTCTCAAGGAGGGACTGGGTGAAGTGGTCCACCCGCGCTACGAATACACGTACGACAAGTACGGCAACCAGACATCGATCCGCGACAACATTGTCCAAGTCGACCCGACCGATGAGGACACGATCTACTACGACCATGACGGCATCGCTGGCGACGACACGCGAGTCACCCAGTTCGCCCACAACGAGTTCGGCCAGCAAGTCGCCCGGACACTGCCGTTGGGCGTGCAAAACGGCAGTGGGTTTGTCGAGACTAGCTCGTACAACGACAACGGGCAACTGGAGTTGTCGATCGATTTTGCGGGCCGGCACACGGTCTTCACCTACGACACCTTGGGCCGGTTAGAGACAAAAGAATACTTCC
>CAYYOX010000496.1:0-5348 GCA_964473065.1 uncultured Planctomycetaceae bacterium
TGAGGACTTTCGCCGCGTTGTCGTAGGACGAGTTGGTGTAGAACACATCGCGGCCATCGACTTGGGTGACCTCTGGCTGCAAAGCAGCCATGCCCGGCGTGGGCACGTCCGGTGTCCAACTGGCCGGATCGTTACCCCAGGCGGTTCGGGCGGTGCGATTCAGCGAATTGCCGCCACCGTCGGTCGTGGCGTACCAAGTATTCAGGTAGTCGACCTCGTCTTCGATCACGTGCGGTACATACAAAGGATCATCCGGCGGCGGGGTATCGGGCCGTTGTAGTTGAATCTGTTCGCCCGTGTCGCTTAAGGTGTCATTGGGATTTCCCAGAACGACCACTTCCGGCCCGATGGCGTACTCGGTGCGAAACGCATCCAGCTTGATTGCATCCGCCGGATCGAACGCGGCGATGATCAAGGTCTGATATGCATCCAGCACCGTGCCGGGCGCGAAGTCGCAATCGAACCCCTTGCGCAATCGCCAGCCGGTTAAGTTGACCGGCTGAGCCGTCGGGTTGTAGATCTCGATGAATTCCAAGTGGTCCGGCAAGTCGGTACCCAGTGGGTTGTACATCACCTCGCTGATGACGACTTGCTGCGGCAGACGCGGGCCGCTGTTGGATTCGTCGGGCGTAAAGTCGGTCATCGGGTAGAGTTCACCCGTCTCATCAGGCCAGCGGCCAAACGGTTCACCGGCAAACGCCCCGCCGAACTCGACGTGGTCGGCGAATTGTACCGAGCTGCCGTCGCCGAAGTCGGCCAATAGCCAAACGTCGTCACCGCGAGAACCGCTCAACGCGAAATCCTTAGCGCCCGGGCCGCCGAACTCGTTCGTCTGGTCGACCGTAAACGTCTGATCCACGTAATGGCCTTCGTAGAACGTTACGTAGCCCAAGGAGGGGATCGTCGTGCTGGCGGGGATTTGGAACTTGAAGAGATCGCCGGCCGAGTCGCTCAGCCACCACCCGTCGAGTACCACCGGCGCGCCCGTCGGGTAGTATAGCTCGATCGTATCGACCGAAGGATAGTCGGTATGCGTGAGCACTTCGTTGACCACCACGCCGGCCAAGGGATCGCTGCCTTCGCTGCCGGGTGAACCGAGGTATTCGCTGCTGCTGCGCCAATTTGCCGGGTCGTTGTAGTCGGCGGAGGTGTCGATAATCTGCAGTGTGGCCCCCTTGCCGTCGGCGCGGTCAGGCCAGCCGGCCGTGCCCGAGTCGCCGTAGGTGAAGTCGTGAATCACGGCGTTTTGGGGATCGAGCAGCAAAAGGCGTTCACCGCCGTTGTTCAACCCTCCCGTGTAAGGCCCAATCAGGTTCGGCACGTTGCCGTAACGTTCGGTGAAAGCCGCTGGGTCTCGCGCCAAGACGACATGCTCACCAGGAACCATGGCAGTGATGCCTGCAATAGTGAAATCGAAGTCGATCCCGTCGGTGAACCGCGCGCCGGTCAGATCCAAGGAGAACGGCCCGAGGTTGGTCAGTTCGATGAACTCGAAGTCGTCATTGTTGGTGAACCCGGCCAGGCTTTCCGGCGCGGTGGGTTCAGGCGGATTGTAGTTCATCTCGGTGATTCGCAGAAAATCCTGCAACGGGCGCTGCGAGATCGTGCTGTTGACCGTGATCGAATCGCTGCCAACGAGTTCATCTTGGTGGTTGTAGGCCACGAGATTCAGCAAGTTATCGCCATAGCCCACGGGGATTGTGGCTTGCCACTGTCGGTCGTCCAGCCAGGTAACTTCCAGAGGGTCGGGAAGGCCTTCAACGTGGAGCTGGCGAACATCGATCCACCCGTTCCCTACGAGGGTGACGACCGACTCGTCGACGGAGAAGCCGTTGCCGCCGTTGGTGGTAATTTCGAAGGGGAACTGCGGCATCAGTTGGGTTTCGACGTACGCTTTTCGGGTGTTGATGAAGGAAAGTTCACTAAGGAAACTTTGCCCCGGCAGCAGGGAAGCATAATGGTCGACCCACTGCTGCATGTAATCCTGGTTGTAGGTGGTATTGATGATGTCGTAGAAATGCCCTTGGAACAGCCGCATGTTGGCCGGCAAAGTCAGCAGTTTGGCCAGATCGCCGTTGTTGCGCCACAGGGGATCGGTGGCGCCGTTCTCGAAGCAAAGGAAATCCAGATCCCAAGGGAAGGCTAGGATCTTGCCGTCTTCGGGCCGCCGGTAGATCTCCAAGTTGTGTTGTGCTCCGCTGGAATAGTTGTCCACGCCGCCTACCAACGACATGGCCGCGAAGGCGCGCAGCCACTGGTCGACGTCGATGGTCTCGGCCGTTTGTTGATGGTAGGCGTCGCCGCTGAGGCCGAAGGCGCCGGTCAGATCCATGATCGTCGAGAAGTCGTCATCTTCCCGATTGTTCTTCTTGAGGTAGTTGTAGCGATAGGCCTCCGGATCGGCGCCCATCGATCGGATCGGGACGCCCGAGACGAAGCCGAAGACGTTCGAACCGTCCTCGGAAAACTTCAGGCTCTCCGGATCGGAAACGTTGGAGAGGGACAGATGGTAAATCAGTTCGTACTTGAACAGGTCGCCGTCGGCGCCATTGTCAAATTGGGAATCCAGGAAGACGTCCGTGTAGCGAGCCATCTGAAGCATCGCCGAGCCCGGGGCCACGCCGGGAGCAACCACATAGATCAAGTCGTTGTACATGCTGGGCACGTCGCCGGCGTGGTTGAACAGGTGATACACGAGGATTTCGCTCTGACCGGTCGAGAGCCCGCCGGAACGGTCGATGCCGATGCTCTTGTGCGCGTCGCGGAACAGGTTCTCGCCGTGGAAGCGGACGGTAAAGCCGCGACGGCTCGGGTTATGTCGCCCGTGCTCCGACGACCTGAGGTGGACCCCCGCGTCGTAATACACGCGGTCTTCATAGACGACCGTCGTACCCAGGAAGTCATTGCTCATCACGTTCGTGTATTCGTTCATCAGAGCCGCGTCGTCGGGCGTCATGATGATACGCAAATTGTGTATCAACTCGGAGAGCGACACGCCGTCGTCAACCTGATACAACGCGCGGGAATCGGGCCCTTCGGAAGGGAACGTCGACTGAACTCCCAGGCCGTCGGTCCCTTCCACGTAGAACTGCACCACCGATTCACTGGACTGGCCGGGGATCGTGCCTTGGTACCGCCCACCTGTCTGCCCAGCAACGGGGCCCAGATGCGACATCGGAACACTGTTCCACGCCGCGGCGTCGACCGAGTACCACAGTTCCATCGAGGCTACGCCGTGCGGGTCTTCCGCAGTGACGGTGACACTGACCGGTTCATCGACGGAGGGCATGATCGGGGCGTGGATCAAATCCTGGTAGGTGGGCCCGATGTTGGCGGCGTTAATATCTACTGGGTAGACCGAATTCTCCCATCCCGGCGTACCGTTGTCCGGCGGCACATCCAGAATCGTTGTCTTCGGCAAAAGGTTGAAGTAGAGCCGGCTGTTGAGTTGACTTGAGCCACCCAGCCACTTGGCACGGAAAGAGATCTCGTACTCTCGGCCCAAGACGATCTGCCGGAAGCTCGCTCCGTCTTTGAGCGTCGTTTCGGCATGGTTCGACATGTGTTCGGTCGGGCCGTTGGCCGTCAGACGCAGCACCTTGTTGCCGGGCGCGTCAGGATCGTCGAGCTTTGCTCGCCCAGGCTCGTCGATGACCTGCCCGTGATGGTTGCCGATGATTCGCCACTTGGAAGCACTACCCGACTGAAACGAGCCGTTCTGGATCAAGGGCAGCGCCGCGCCGTCGGGATCCTCGATCACCGAGACGTCATCCAGCAAGACTTCACCGGCATCGAGCAGCCCAAATACGAATTCGTTAAACAGGGCCGGGTTGTTCGAACCGGGCGGATTGGCAGTCACGCCCCGGTAGGTGACGGTCTGCCAAGGCAACTTCCCGCTTTCGATGCTCGCCGCCCACGCTTCCGCGCGGGCGTTGTCGGCCGACGGGTCGCGCAGCTCGAGGCTGGAGCCCCCGCCGTCCGCCAACTCGGACCAGTAGCCGTCCTCGAAGTAGGTAACCTCGTCGGCCGGATTCCCCAGCTCGTCGGTCAGCTCGATGCGATCGCTCTGGTGGGAGAGCCTGCGAGAGAAATTGCCCACGATTTCACTCGTCGGGTACTTTGCGCTCAGTGCGGCCGCATCGCGGGCCACGACCAGATAGTCGCCGGCTTCGATGGTCGTGCCCGGCTCGAACGCGTAGTCAATGCCGTCGGTCAGACTCCAACCGGTCAGATCGACGGTCGTGTCGCTGCGGTTGTAAAGTTCGATCCACTGCTCGTCCGATTCCTGAAGCGGCTCGCCGGGCAACCCTGTCAGGGAACGATGATGGTACATGATCTCGTTGATCACGATCTCGTCGTGGAAGTCGAAGCTGTTGGGGTCGCCGGGGGTCGGCAACTCGGGATAGAGCCAGCGACCCGTGCCGTCGAGTGAACGGCCCCGCAAACGCTGATCCACTGCGACCGCGTCAACGAACAATTGACCGTCAAAAGCGGATAGGTAGAGCCGTTCGCCCGCAACGGGGGAGAAACCCAGGTCGTTTGGCGAGAGGGTCAGTTGTTCGCCGGCGGCTAGGAATTGCTCGGGCAGCGTGTACTCGAAACCGCCGCTGCTGCGGATCACGTAGCCGCCGATCGGCAGCGACACGTCGCCGTAGTTGGCCAATTCGACGAAGGGAATTGATTGAGCGTCGGCCCCCACTTCATTCAGCGCCACGGTAACGGTCGACAGCAGCCACTCGAGCGGCCAGAGCGTGCCGATCAACTCCAGGTTGAACACCGCATCCGTGTTGTTGTCGGCGGACTGATGCACTTCGACGGCCAATACGTTGGTCCCCTGCACCAAAGCATAGGACGGTAGGTGGATGCCCTCGATGATCGTGACGGGGTTCACTTCGCTGGAGGCTGGCGTATCGTGCGTAATGGGCCCGGCCGGCATGTTGTGGCGATAGACCTCCTGGCCGTTCAAGTAGAACACGGCCCCGTCGTCGAGGATCAGCGTGAGGGTCAACTCGGTCAGGACCGTCTGGTCGGAGAAGTCGAACTCGCTGCGGAAGTAATAGGTGCTTTCGCCCGGCGGAAAGTCCATGCTCTGGCCGACGAACGGCAACTCGATCCCTTCGTTCTGCGCGTCGGGCGTCCCGGCGTTTTGGAAGGTCCAATCGATGGCGCCGTCGTGCTCCATGTTGCCGATCCGCTGCAAGGCGTCGGACGACGCCGTGCTGCCGTCGACCGGCGCGCCGATCCAGGCCGTGTCACCGCGAAGGTTCGTAAATCCACCCGCGGCGATCTCCATAGTACCCAACTCTTCCGACGTATAGCCCCAGACGACGAAGTCGATGATCTGACCT
>CAYYOX010000497.1:0-680 GCA_964473065.1 uncultured Planctomycetaceae bacterium
CCGGCCGGCGGGTCGGGGCACAGTCGCCAGTTGAAGGGCCGGGCCATCTCGGGGAACGTGAACTGCCGCGGTTCGATCCCCGCCTGGAACAACAGCAGCACGTGATGGTTCGGCGGCGCCAGCGGATCCTCCGGCTTGGCCGCGGCCATAAGGCAACTCAGGCTGCTATCGTGTTGACTCCAGTCGACCCCGTGCCCGTCCACATTGAACCAAGTCACGCCGGGCAGCCCGCCGGGGCGTATCGCCTGTCCGCCCAGGAAATGCTCTTGCCGGACGGTCGGTTCCGCCTTGCGAAAAGCGATTAGCGCTTGGCAGAACCGCAGCAGATCGGCGTGCCTTTGCGTCAGCCGCCAGTTGAACCACGAGATGGCGTTGTCTTGGCAATAGGCGTTATTGTTGCCACCCTGCGTGCGTCGGCATTCGTCACCGGCGGTCAGCATGGGAACGCCTTGGCTTAACATCAACGACGCCAGTTGGTTCTTGATCTGACGCAGCCGCGTTTCCTTGATCGCCTTGCGTCGCGTAGGGCCTTCGACGCCGTAATTGTAGCTGTAGTTGTTGTTATCGCCGTCGCGGTTCCCCTCGTCGTTGGCTTCGTTGTGCTTATCGTTGTAGGAGACCAGATCGTTCAGCGGAAAGCCGTCGTGCGAAGTAATGAAGTTGATGCTATGAGACGGCTG
>CAYYOX010000497.1:690-5341 GCA_964473065.1 uncultured Planctomycetaceae bacterium
GGATCACTTCGCCAAAACTTCCGCAGGTCGTCGCGATAACGCCCGTTCCATTCGGCCCAGCGGAGGTTGGCGAACGACCCGACCTGATAGGCCCCGGCCGCATCCCAAGCCTCGGCAATGATCTTCGTGTCGGCCAGCAGCGGGTCCTCGGCAATCGCTTCGACGACCGGCGGATTCGGATTGATGTTCCCCTGCCGATCGCGGCTGAGGATCGACGCCAGATCGAAACGGAAACCGTCCACGTGGTAGTTATGGACCCAGTGGCGAAGGCAATGGAAGATCAACTCGCGCACGATGGGGTGATTCCCATTGAGCGTGTTGCCGCAGCCCGTGTAGTTGCGATAATTCCCGCCGCCGTTCTCCAGCATGTAGTAGACGCGGTTTTCCAAGCCTTTGAACCCGAACGTCGGTCCGAACTCGTTTCCCTCGGCCGTATGGTTGAAAACGACGTCGAGAATCACTTCGATGCCCGCCTCGTGCAACGCGCGGACCATCTGCTTGAACTCGCGGACCTGACACCCCGGCTCGCTGCCCGCGGCATAGCCTCGATGCGGCGCGAAGAAGGCCATGGGATCGTAACCCCAATAGTTCGGCCGGTCCGGCTTCTGCCCCAGGCAGTCGTAAATCGGGAACTCGTTGACCGGCATCAACTCGACCGCCGTCACACCGAGCGATTTCAAGTAGGGGATCTTCTCGATCACGCCAAGGTACGTGCCCGGGTGCTCGACCCCGCTGCTGCGCGCCCGGGTAAAGCCGCGAACGTGCAACTCGTAGATGACCGTCTCGGCCAACGGGATACGGAGGTGCCGATCGCCCTGCCAGTCGAACTCGTCGTCGATGACAACGCACTTAGGCGGACGGACGATGCCGTCCTCGGCCGAGAGAAAATGACCGGCCAACGCCTTGGCATACGGATCGATCAGCCGCGCCTGGGGATCGAAACGATGGCCGCGCTGGGGTTCGTGCGGCCCGTCAGCCTGATAGTGATAGAGCTGCCCCGGCCCGGCCCCCGGGACGAAGACACTCCAGATATCACCCCAGCGGTTCAGATCGGGGTCGAAATCGACGATGTCGGTCGGTTCGCGCTGGTTCACCCGGTCGTACAGCAGCACGCGCATCGCGTGAGCCGTCCGACTGAAGACGACAAACTGCACGCCCCCGTCATGGACAATCGCCCCGTAGGGTAATGGGTGGGCAAACCTCATTGCGACGGGTCGTTGGGCCATAGACGGTATCTCGCTGGGACGACACGGACAAGGGTCAACCGGAGAAGCATACCATTGATTCACATCCAGAGACATGCCGGGACTACTCGGGGAAAATGACTTATGAACGTAGGAAATACAGAGGAGCTGCGACGTTGGTCTGTAGACCGACGTTTCCTTAGTACTTCGGCCACCAAGCCAGGATAATAGAGAAGGAACGGCCCGTGGGCAGGCTGGTGGCTTTTGGTAATCCAGGCAAGCTGCCGAGTCTGCGGCTTATATACGCAACGCAACGTCCGTATGGCCGACGTCGGACTACTCTTGGAGATCGAAGATATCCGGGTCGGTCTCCTCGGCGGCAGGCTCCGGCTTAGGTTTGGCGGCCGACGGCGTGGTTTCGGCCACGCTGGCCGTCGTGTCCGGCGGTGGGTCGCCCGGATGTTGGGCCAGCGGCCGTTTCAGAAAGGCCGTCCAGACAAATGCTTCACCAAGCCCCGACTTGGCCGCCTTGCTATACGAGACGGACACCAAGTCCCAGCCAACTTTCCCATGCTCATTCAGGTCGATGACCAGGAATTCCTCCGTCTTACGAGTCAGCTCCTTATACTCCCACCTCTGCTGAGCCAGAATAACAGCGGTCTTCGTCATCGTCGTCTCCCCCGTCTGGAATGTCAAAAACACACACGGTCGGCGAACGAGCACGAGTCTATCCCGTTATCCGAGCCAAGACAAGACAAAGAAGAAAGGCTTACCACAGAGTTCACAGAGGACACAGAGAACGATTTGGGGCAGGTTGAAAGATCCGTCCGTAGGTCAGGGCTTGCCCTGACAAAACCTTCAAGAACTTGTTTCTCTGTGCCCTCGGTGGTAAAACCTCTCGTTCCACGGGGTACCGGTGTCGCCGCCCGTATGATGAAGTCGACAACTTTGCAGTTCTCCTGGCCAAGAGAAAGGAAATCCGGTTCAATTGGTGGGGCACGTGCAATTGCGTCGAAAACAACCAAATCAGCTTGCGCCAGCCGGCGTGACCTTTCCCATGAGATGTAAAAAGGCCCGTTTTGTCTAGCTTTCCCACTTGACAGTTTCGCATTTTGCGAAGATACTTGAGTAGTGGATGGACGATAACACGCGGGGGCACGGATGCACGTTATCTCGAAGAAGAAGCTACGGGAGTTCTGGGAGACATGGCCGGAGGCGGAGAAACCGTTGCGGGCATGGTATCGCGTGGCGGAGCAATCCACTTGGGAGAAGTATGCCGACGTGAAGCAAACTTATAGTCGTGCAGATCAGGTCGGGCGATGTCTTGTGTTTGACATCGCAGGGAACAAGTTTCGCTTGATCGCGATTCCCTTTTACCAGTATGGGAGAATCTACATCCGGCACGTGCTTACCCATGGAGAGTACGACCGGGGAAACTGGAAGGATGAGTGCCAATGTCGATAGCCGACCGCTCCCACAATCAGAATCACGGCCGATACATAGAGCTTATCCAGCAGTTCCCACTCCGCCCCATTCGAAACGACTCCGAGTTGGACCAGGCGATCCGGATGGTTGACGCGCTCTTGGACAAGGCGCATCTGGAGTTGGAGGAGGAAGACTACCTGGAGGTTTTGAGTGGCCTCGTGCATCAGTACGAAACGGACGCTCACCCGGAATCGCCCCTCTCGGACGCCGAGATGCTTCAGCACCTGCTCGAGGCGAAGGGCGTTTCGCAAACCGCGGTGTCGCAGGAGACGGGGATCGCCATCTCCACGATCTCAGAAGTCTTGTCCGGCAAACGCACGCTAAACCGCCGGCTCATCGGCTCGCTGGCAAAATACTTTGCGGTCTCGCCCAGCGTGTTCGCGTTCTAATGGCTTTGGACCAGGAGCGCCCGATCCGCTACGAGGCCGTGGCTTTTCCGAGGATCGCGTCTTCGTTGCCGAAATAGCCGGTCCAGGCGATCGAGAGCAGGTCCTTGCTCAAGGTGACGGGCTGGTTGTCGTAGTGGCAGATGTCTTGCACGCGCTGGATCAGATAGCGGGGTTCGCAACAACTCAGCGTGCGGTTCTCGGCGCGGTAGCGTTCCAACAGCCAGGGGATCAGGTCGGAGGGCACGTCCAGATCACAGACTGCGGCGTACTCCATGAAGATCTGTGTGTAGTGTTCCGGTGACGGATGATCCATGTAGACGCGATAGCCCATGCGACGCAACAGGGCCGGCGAGATCACTTCTTGCGGATTGATATTGGTCGAGACGATCAGCATCTGCTGGAACGGCACCTGGATCTTTTGGCCCGTCCGCAGGGTGAGGTAATCGATGTGGCGGTCCAAAGGAACGATCCAACGATTCAAGAGTTGGTGTGGTTCGGCCAGTTGACAGCCGAAATCGTCTAGCAGAAACACCCCGCCGTTGGCCTTGAAGTGAAGCGGCGCTTCGTAGTAGCCGCGTTGGGTGCTGTAGTTCAGATCCAGGGCCTCGAGTGTCAGTTCACCGCCCACGACGATAAACGGTCGCTCGATGCGAACCCAACGTCGATCGTGCTGCTGTTCGATCTGCGAGGGGACCTGACCGATGGCGCGCTCGTGAGATTGGGGATCGAACACACGAATGACCTGATTGTCGATCGCGATGCAGTGCGGAATCCAGAGTTGCCCTCGCATTGCCCGGTGCAACAGGGTGCCGATGCTCGTTTTGCCGTTTCCCGGCGGGCCGTACAGGAACAGGCTGCGTCGCGAGGAAGCTGCCAATCCGGCCATGTGAACCGCATGATCCGGAAGGACCAGTTCCTCGATCGCTCGGGCGACGTTCTCGGAGGTCGCGTCCGGTAAGCGGGCCAACTGCCACTCGAGCATGGCCGTGTAGGCTTCCAACGAGACGGGCGCCGGGCCCACATAACCCGAGATGCCCATCAGCCGGGCGCCTTGCTCGCGACCCTGATTGGTGATCGCGTAACGGTAGCCGAACGGTCCCGACTGGCCGAGGATCTCGACCATCTTGTCAATTCGAAGTTGCTCGAGCAGTTCGGTGATGATGGGTCCGGGTAGGCAAAGCTGTTCGGAGGCCGACTCGGTCGTGAACTGCGGCACGGTATAGGCCAGTCTCAGCGCCAGGTTGGCCAGGACATCGCGATCGATGCCCGTCTCCTGCATGTTCAACGGCATCTCGGGCGCGACCATGCCGTCGACTTCGATCAACTTACGATGATCGTCGGGGCAACAGGTTTCGCCATTTGATTTGGGAGTCAAAAGTTCGCTGGAAGATACCATACCAGTCGGCCTCCTTCGGGCGAGGTGTTCGGTCTACAAAACGGACGTCGGTTTTCGCGCCCCAGGCCGGCATGACGGACTCAGCGGCCACGCAAGTGTAGCTCACGGCAGGCAAGAAGGAGGGCCGCCGGCCGGTTTCTGCTGAGCGGAATGGCGCTAGCCCAATGGTGCTTACTTTTGAAATTATCGGTTCATTG
>CAYYOX010000498.1:0-5337 GCA_964473065.1 uncultured Planctomycetaceae bacterium
AGGGAAACGGGGGGAACGGGACGAGGAGCGGAGTCGAGCGGAGCAGCAAGAAGAAGAACGCCGCTATCGGGATATGGACATTACACCAGTGTGGTACCTGGCACCGAGAAAAAAGCATTTTCAGCTACGGTATGTCCTGGAGGAATTGGCTGACCTTAAGACGCCAAGTGTGTTTCACGGCTGGAAAGGAGGTGCGGATGCCCAGTGAACAACGTTTCTACGACAAAACGGACATGGTGCAGCGTGTCTTAGATCGGCACAATGGCTCTCCGCAAGCGCTGGTCGACCTGGAGGACTTGCTCCGAGACTCGGACGTTCGACGAGAGTTTTTTGGCTCCCTCGACGGGACAGACTGGATTACGCCCCTGCGGGAAGCAGGCTATTTCGATCATCCACCCGAAACTAGCCGAAACGCGGATTCGGGCGTGCAGTATCCGACGTGGCCGGAGTCAAAGTACCTTGCGCGCATGGCTTCACGTGCGCCATCCAAGGTGGCTGCGATTCTCGACGGGCTCGAAACCGATAACCCGACGGTCATTGGCGACACGCTTGATGCAGCGCTGGCGATGCCGGCCGAGATTGCGGTCAAACTCGCCCCGAGGATCGAGCGAGCGGCACAAGATGGGACACTTTGGGTTTACTTCAAAGATGCAAGTGATTTGTGTGTCCGGCTTGCGAAGGATGGTCAGGTCGATGCGGCATTGACACTTGCGGACGCCCTCTTCACACCCAGGTCCGAAGAGGGGCAAGAAGGACCCCGCGGACGAGATGATTACTGGTATAAGGACGGTCTTAAGAAGGTGGTGCCCATCTTGGCCCCACAAGACCCACAAGTCTTCTTGAGAAAGCTGTGCGACTGGCTCAAGGCGTCGGTCGAGGCCAAGAAGCACGTTGATTTGAAACGCGGGGGCGATGGTTCGTACTCGTGGCGGCCCGCGATTGAAGAGCACGGCCAAAACCGCGACTTCGAGTTTGCAGGCGCGATGGTTGGTTTTGCCAGGGAGGGATTCGAAAGGGTAGTCAATGGCGGGCAACTCTCGCTTGACGAAGTACTGGCGATCGTCGAGCACTATGCGTATCTCGTCTTCAAGCGGCTCAGGCTTCATCTGATCAACGAGTTCGCGGACAAAGATCCGGACCTCGCCCGGCACGCAATCTTGAATCGTGAATTGTTTGACGATTACCGATTCAAGCATGAATACGCGATGCTTGTTGGACGTCGGCTGACTCTTCTGACGCCGGAAGAGAAGACTACCTGGTTCGGCTGGATCGACGCCGGCCCGGACATGTCGGACTTTGACGAGTCCATCAAGGAGAATCTTGGGCGCGAGGCAACCGAGGAAGATCGGCAGAGCCGAATTCGCTACTGGCAGTTCGAGAAACTGCACTGCGTGCGCGATCACCTGCCGGATGAAAGACGTGAATTCTACGAGCGAATGCTTGACGAGCACGGCGAACCGGAACTGGCCGACCTAAACGTCTATATGGAGATCGGCTGGGGTTCCCAGAGCCCAATGACAGTTGACGCACTTTCTGAGATGGAATTCGAACAGGCCGTCGAGACCGTCTCTTCTTGGAAGTCGGAAACTCGTGGGTTCATGGCACCAGACATCGAAGGACTCGCATCAACTTTCCAACAGTACGTCGCCACCGACCCCGAAGCATTTTCTGCTCAATCGAATCTTCTAATCGACCGGCCTGCAATCTATCTACGCGGGTTTATTGACCAAATGGGCAAGGCGGTGGCTGCGGATCGTAACATCGACATTCCTGCAGTGCTCGATCTGTGCAAATGGGTCGTCGACCGGCCCGTCGAGGAACGAACAACGCCGGAGGTCGAACGGGATGTCTTGGTTGACAAGGACTGGGAATGGACGCGGAACGAGATCTCAAGATTCATTGAGATCGTTTGCAGGGCCAGGTCCGACGATGCTCCAAAGTATGCGTTATTGGAATACCGGCAGCCGATGCGGCAGTTGCTCGACTCGCTCTGCCGGGACCCGTACATCGTTCACGACGTTTCCCAGGACGATCCCCGTGTACGCGACTACCTCGATCTGGGCATCAACTCGCCACGCGGCAAGGCGGTAAGAGCTGCATTGGAGTATGCACGTTGGGTCCGCAATCACCTCAAGAAGGTCGATGGCAAGCAGGAAGTCATTCCAGGCGGCTTCGACACGATGCCCGAGATTCGTGAAATGCTCGAATGGCAGATCGCGCCACAGAACAGAAGCGTCGAAGCTATGTCGGTGATCGGATCGGATCTTGGCTTGATCTACTGGATCGACAAGAAGTGGCTGGCAGCAAATGCCGATCAACTCTTCGACTTGAAGGGCATTGAACAAGACCCGCCCGTGCCTCACGGCTGGGCGGCGTGGAATGCATTCCTGGTTTGGGTGCAGCCGTACGGGGAGTTCTACAGGCTATTCCAATCGCAGTTCGCTTATGCCGTGGAGCAAGCCGCGACTGTGCAACCCACCGAGAAATCACGTGGGGAGCCGATGAACCACCTCGGCGAGCACTTGATAATTCTCTACGGCCACGGACAACTTCGACTGGATGACGAGGGAGGAGTGCTTCGTGACTTCCTCGCCAATTCAAATCCTGACATCCGGCGGTATGCGATTGGATTCGTCGGGCAAAGCTTGGAGGGCGTCGAGGAAGTCCCGGCCAACGTTGTGGAGCGATTCATAGCGCTCTGGGCCGCCTACTGGAGTGGTAAAGGCAAGAAGGACGCGGAGGAGAGCCCCGATAGTTGGTTGTTTGGCACATGGTTCTCATCCGGAAAGTTTCCCGGGCAATGGGCACTGGAACAACTTGAGGCGTTTGTTGAAGTGGCGCCAACCCCCGAGCCTGACCACGCCGTTGTGAAGCAGCTTGCCAAGATGGCCCAAAGCAATCCAGTACAATCAGTACGCATTCTCGATCGGATGGTCCAGGGAGATCGAGAGGGCTGGCGCATTCATGGGTGGATGGATGACGCAAGACAGATTCTCGACACGGCTATGAAGGCCGACGATGAAGCTCGTACAATTGCCGTCAAACTTATCAACTACCTAGGCCGGCGCGGACACACGGAATTCGGCAACCTGTTGAAATGAGACTGGCACATTCAGTGGGTACGGGGGTTGCTGCTGTTTGCCCGGCGGCTCGGTGGTTGGTTGAGGCAGCTTGGCCGACCTCGAAGCCCTGCTTCTCACCGTGCGACCGTGTTCGAGTGCATGGGCATTTCGGAGCAGGGTGGTGGCCAAAGACTCTTCTTGATATGGGCGCCGCAAACGGTTAAAATGTACGCCTGTCCATATTCCTATTCTCTCCATGCCGGGTGGAGCGCGATGACACAAGTGATCCGCGTAGAGCGAAAATCGGCCGTGCTTACACCTTCCAGCTTGGCCTGTCTGGCACGCGTTCCGACGGTCAACCTGACGGCAGGCTGCGCTCACGAGTGCTGCTACTGTTACGCCCGCGGCTACCTGACGCACCCTGGCGAGGGCAAGGTTCGAGTCTACACGAATACGCTTGCTAAGCTTCGGGACGAGGTGCGTCGGAAGCGCAAGAAGCCTGCCATGGTGTATTTCAGTCCGTCGAGCGATCCGTTTCAGCCGATTCCCGAGGTTCTGGAAATGTCCTACGATGTTTTCAAGTTTCTCTTGGAGTCGGAGATTGGCGTTGCCTTCGTCAGCAAGGGACGGATTCCCGAGCGTCACCGCAATCTGTTGGCCGCTCATGCACGGCTGGTCCAGGGGCGGATCGGGCTGATTACTCTTGACTGGTCAATTGCCGACGCTTTTGAACCCGGCGCGGCGAAGCCGGAGGTGCGGCTCGCGCAAGCGGCTGAACTGATCGGCGCAGGCGTTGCGATCGAGGCCAGGCTCGACCCGATCTTGCCCGGCATCAGCGACGGTGAGGATTGCCTGGAGCCGCTCTGTGCGGCTTTGGCCCGCATCGGCGTGCGCAAGCTTGCCGCCAGCGTCCTCTTCCTCCGGCCGGCAGTGATCGGATCGCTACGACGGCACGTGAAGGACAAGCCGATGCTCAATAGGATGCTGGACCACTTCGCCGACCGCGAGTCTCTGGCAATCCACGCGGGCAACAGCCGGGTTACGGCGCTTACGGCTTCGGCGCGACTTGAGATCCTGGAGCGTCTGAAATCCATCGCACATCGTTACGGCCTGGAGGTCCTCGTCTGTGCCTGCAAGAACCCGGACATCTCCAGTGGCTCATGCCACATTTCAGGCCGCTGGCAGCCAGCGCTCCGCGCCGACCGCCAGTTGGGACTGTTCCAAACGTAGCACCCGTGAACGAAAGTCGCAACGTGGATCGGATACAAAGGTACAACCAGCGCCTGCTAAGCAGTGCACTGAGAGAGGCACGGCTGAGAATCCTCTCGTCTTAGTGGGGCGGCACGGCATCGGCGCCGTCCTCGGGGCCCTTCAAGCGGCCTGGCGGATACATCGTGATTCGCAGGGACGCCTTGACTGCCGCCATACGCCCGAGCAACTGGCTGGACAATCCCCGGTTGAACGCCCACGGCTTGTCCCCGCAGTCGTAGCCGATGTTGAACTCGCGCTGCGTACAGCCCGACCAAACGGTCCGCAATGGCTCTGGGAGCGAATCCCCGGCCGGCCGCTACGGTTGCTCCGGTAGGTATGCCAATTTCGGATCCAACTTGTAGGTCCACGGGACAGCGGAGTTCTTCCAGCCGTTGACCGTCCGCTTGCCGAAATGGCTACTTTTCTTGTCCTTGTTCGTATCGCCTTCGAACCCGTCGACGACGTTGTAAACCTTGCGGAATCCGGCTTTGGCCAACATATTGGTTGCCCGGGCGCTGCGGACTCCCGAACGGCACATCACCAGAATCGTATCGCTGGGGCTTAGACGTTGTTTCACTTCCGTCATGAAACTCGGGTTCATCTGCATTACGGGCGATTGCGTGCGCAGATCGATTCGGTATTGGACAAACATCAGCGGCACATTGTGAGCCATGGGTGCGTGGCCCACGAAAATGTACTCCCCCGGCGTGCGGCAGTCGAGGATCTTCACCTCGTCCGGCGAGGCCTTCCAGAGAGTGTACGCCTGCTTGGATGTCACGTAGAGCTTCAAGACGGTCTGCTTCTTCGGCGGCACATCGGGCGTTTCAGCGCCTTGTGCCCAAAGCATACTCGCAGGGCCAATAAGAACGACTAACAACACGACGGGCAAGAGTTTCCTCATGGCTAGATTCCTTTCTGGTTTAGAGACGACATGTAGGGCGGGTCGAGGCACGAAGACCCACGCGTCACCAAATGACGAAATCCGAATGACGAATGACGAAGTAAGTCTCTTCCGTTCGTCATT
>CAYYOX010000499.1:0-5318 GCA_964473065.1 uncultured Planctomycetaceae bacterium
TTCGGCCCGACACTTGGGAAGATGTTGGCGGCCCGGGCTCGATCAGGCCGTTTGAAGTCAACTGGAGTCTGGTGGTCTCGAATACGCAGGAAGTCCACGAAGAGATCGTCGACTTGCTCAAGCAACTCCGACGCATACGAGACGTGCAGATTGCGATCGACGCCGAGATCGTTCACGTGCCCCATGAGATACTGAAAGAAGCCGGAATTGTTATTGATTCTGAAAAACGCTGTGCCATCCTGACGCCGCGGGAAGCCCGGCTGTTTCGGGCTCTTGCCAAAGCGAACAACTCGGGCGGCATACGTCCGTTGGGCAAAGTGACGCTCTTCAACGGGCAGATTGCGGAATTACCGGTTTCCATCGAGGCGGATGACCAGTCCGGCGAGAATGGCAAGCTGTTTGTGATGCCCGTCGTGAATGATGACCGACGTTCCGTCCGGTTGACTCTTGTCGCCAACGCGAAAGACGCAAGCGATTCGTCTGCCGCAGTCAAAGGCGAGCTCGTTGCCGATGGTCACACCGTGCTGCTCGATGCGACGGACGAACTGTCGGCAATCGGCCGATCGATGTTAAGACGCGTGGGAGTCCCCATAGCTCCTGGTTCCCGACTGTTTCGTGAGATCCCGGCGGATGGGAACGGAAAGACACTTGTCCTGGTCACGCCACGGATCGTGATCCAAGAGAAAGAAACAAGGCCCTTCTTGAGCATGGTCACGCCGAGGATCATCATCCAAGAGGAGGAAGAAGACCGGCTGGGGATTCAGCCGCCACCAGAGCCGTGACGTTCCCGCGTTGGTCCTATAAAGCCGCGACCGGTGGTCGCGCCCTACGTGGCCGAAAGAAGCCCACGGGTTGCAACCCGTGGGCTTGAACTTTGAATCTTGCAACCCAACGGTCGCGGCTTTATAATTCTTGGCGCGACCAACGGTCGCGGCTTTGTAGATGGATGCTCAGCTTCGGTCCACTTGCTTTATCTTGCGAATCCGACTGAGGAATTCTTCGATCGAGGGACATCGCTTCGAGACGTCCGGCTCGAGGCAGGCGTGAATGGCCTCGGCCAGGACCGGATTGATCCCGGGGCGGTACTTGCGGATGTCCTCCGGCGGCTGGTCGTGTTTCATGGCCGCCATGCCGGTCACTCCGTGCGGCCAAGGCAACTGGAAAGTGCACATCTCGAAGGCCGTTACTCCAAAGGCGAACACGTCGAGCCGTTGGTCCGTATGGCGGCGTCGGACCAACTCGGGCGCCATGTAGTTGGGCGTGCCGGTCCGATTACCCGGCTGCATGAAGGGCCCCGTGGCGGGAACGGACAGCCCGAAGTCGATCAGCTTCAGGTTATCGGCGTCGCCGGTGAGGATGAGGTTTCGCGGGCAGACGTCTCGGTGGATGAACCCGGCGGAGTGCACGGCGGCCAAGGCCTCGCCCGTCTGGCGGATGAATTTCACATGGCGGCCTTCAAGGATCTTGTCCTCGCCCACCAAGAGCGAGTTCATCCCGGCCCCGTCAAGGAACTCCATCACCAGATACTGTTCGTCGTTGGTGGTCAGACCGTATTCGTAGGTCTCGACGATGTTGGGGTGTTTCAGCTGGACGGCGATTTCCCCTTCGCTGGGCTTGTTGAGTCCCTTGAAACGGTTCTCGAAGAAGGCGGACTTTTTCGGATCCAGCAGCTTCAACCCCACGATCTTCGAGCTTTTCAAGTCCCGGGCCATATAGAAACTGGACATCGTGCCGGAGATGGCCTCGCGCAGCAGCGCGAACCGCGACGGCACGTGCAACCGGCGGGCGGGCATCAGCGATTTGAAACGATCCAACAAGGCCATGGTCGAATGCCCAGGGATGGCGGCTAAGGTACGCGCGAGATCGACTCGCCTCCTACGAGGGGATCAACACTTTCCAAGTTTAACCCATCGGAACGCGTTCCTCAAGCAAGCCCCCGCCAGCGGCAGGAGAACTGCGAACCAATATACGCTTTGGCCGGATGGGCCAAAAAGAAGCTTGACCGGGCGTTGCGATCCGGCTATCGTAAAGCAATTCACCCGAGGGAAAGTCGCTGGTGCGTTCGTCACCGACCAACACTGACGAGGTAGGGGAAGTCACTCGCCTGCCGATCTCGACAAGGATGCCGCCATGACGTCACGTGAACTTGTAATCCGTACCTTGAACCACGAGCCGGCGCCGCGAGCGCCGCGCGACCTTTGGTACTTGCCTGGGGTGGAAATGGCGCAGCCGGACGAACTGGCCGAGATCGAGCTGCGTTTCCCGCGGGATATTTCCCCGCCGGATTTCAAGTATCCCGCCGGCGAGCGATCCCAGGGCAGGCCGTTTCGTGTGGGCAAGAACACCGACGCATGGGGGTGCACTTGGCATGTGGCCGAACGGGGTGTCCTCGGGGAGGTGAAAGAGCCGCCGCTGACCGACCCAACCATGATCGGCCAATACAAACTGCCGATGGAGTTGCTTCAGGATGCCAAGTGGGAAAAGGTTGACCGCAGTTGTGCGGCCACCAGCAACTTCGTGCTCGCCTGGACCGAGACGCGGCCCTTCGAACGCTTGCAGTTTCTGCGGGGAACGGAAGCCACCTTTATCGACTTGGGCACCGGAAGCAAGCCGATTCGCGACCTGCTGGGTATGTTGCACGACTTCTTCTGCCGCGAGATGGAACTCTGGGCCGAAACGGACATCGACGGCGTCGAGTTCATGGACGACTGGGGGGCACAGGACGCTTTGCTGATCTCGCCCGAGATCTGGCGCGACCTGTTCAAACCGCTGTATCGCGACTATTGCGAAATCCTCCACCGCAAGGACAAATTCGCCTTTTTCCACTCCGACGGGGATATCTCGGAGATCTTCGGCGATCTGGTCGAGGTGGGCGTCGACGCGATCAACTCCCAGTTGTTCGCGATGGACATCGAGCGGCTGGCCGAGCAGTTCCGCGGCCAAGTCACTTTCTGGGGTGAAATCGACCGCCAAAACGTCCTCCCGTTTGGCGATCCGGAAAAGGTCCGCGAGGCCGTGCTGCGGGTCCGCCGGGCGTTGGATTTCGGGTCCGGCGGCGCAATTGCCCAATGCGAATGGGGCAAGGGCGTCTCCATGGAGAACATCGCCGCCGTGTTTCAGCAGTGGATGGTCCCCCTGCCGGTCCATGCGAATTGAACGGCGGTGAGTGATTTTCTGTTTAGCCACCGCGGCCACGCGGTGCCGGCCGGCTAACACCGCGTGACCGCGGTGGCTAAACGGCCGGTTCTCCGTCCCCCATCCAAAATGCGCATGAATTGATCTGGCACCGGGCCGCAAAGCGTGCTATGTAGACGTACAGTCACGTTCTCTCCCGATCCTCCTTCATGATGGTGCTAGCAAATGGCGAAAATCAAAGACTTGATGTCCACCGACGTCATCTCGGTCGAACCGGATGACTCCGTTGAAAAGGCGATTAAGCTGATGATCAAACATCGGCTGAGCGGTCTGCCGGTGACCGATTCGACCGGTCGCTTACTGGGGTTGATTTCGGAGTTCGACCTGCTGGATCTGGTCTGGGACCCGCAAACCGGCCAGGACCGCGTCTATCAGTATATGACTCGCGAGGTAAAACAGGTCGACCAAGACGCCGAGTTGGCTGCGGCCGCCGAGTCGTTCCGCACACTCTCGATCCGCCGATTGCCGGTTACCAGGGACGGTCAGGTGGTAGGGATCATCAGCCGACACGACCTTCTGCGTCACGTAATGCACGCTCGCGGGCAGATAGCCCCGGTCGTCCCCAGCCTGCTTTCTCCAGCCGAGCCGGCCACCTCGGGAACTACTGCTCCCTAAGGACCGATACCAGAACAACTTCTCCCGTTTAGCATCCGCCGACACGGCGGATGCTAAACGGTCTGACGGCCGACCGGGGAAGTTATTTTGCGTGTGCCACTGCTTCGCAGAGGCAGTGTTTCTGGAAATCCCTGGCAAAAACACTGCTTCTGCGAAGCAATGGCATACGCTTTCTTGAACGGCCTGGGACCTGATCTGCCAAAACAGATCGGTTTCTCCCCTGGCATTGTTTCCCACGGGGGGTAGAATTGCACAGTGTTGTCTGGGGAAACGGAACCGATCTTTGTCGGATAGTCCTGCGGTGCTAGTATGCACCACCCTCGCATTACTTTCCTCAACGTCTCTTTCAAGGAGTTTCTCCGGTGTCCGAGTTTTTCGAACCACAGAAAGCCGAGCAACCGATCGATCTGAAGGATCCGGCGTTGGCCGCGTTCTTGGCTTGGTTGATTCCCGGCCTGGGGCACCTTTACCAGGGTCGCAAGGCCAAGGCGGGACTGTTTTTCGTCTGCATCATCGGGACGTTTCTTTACGGGATGTACCTCGGCAGCGACTTAGATCCGGGCGACGGCAAAGATTTGGGTATTGGTCGGGTGGTCTATTTCTCGTGGCGGGCGAACGACAAGCGGCTGCCCTATTTGTGCCAGGCGGGGATCGGGTTGCCCGTCCTACCGGCGCTGGTTCAGGCGAATCGGATGAGCAGCGGCAAGGAAGTCTGGTGCGGCGGTTTGATGGCCCCGCCACGCGATCCGTCGATCAGGGCGAGCGATCCCAACGACCCCAACTCGGATCAACCCACCGGCGACGATTTGCATCGCTACCTGCACCGTTACTACGAGTTGGGCACCGTGTTCACGATGATCGCCGGTCTGCTGAACGTTTTGGCCATCTTCGACGCTTGGGCCGGCCCCGTGTTTGCCCCAATCGACGAAGACGACGAGGACGACGATGAATCCGGGGAAACGGACGCCGAAATCCCCGCGTAGTGTTTTCTTCTGACAGCCCGTTGCATAACGCCCCCGGCATAAACGCCCCCGGCATAAACGAAAGACCCGATTCATGAACTTCGTACCCCTGATAGCGCAAATCGTCAAGGCGGGCGACCTGTGGTACGCCTTGCCGCTGGTGATTGCCGTGAGCCTGGTTTACGCCGCCACCCGACACGAGCAGATGGGCCCGATCCTGGCCCATGCCGTGCGGATCGGTGTATGGATTATCGGTTTTATGGCGGTGATCTTCGTTGCGTTGTTGTTGGTTTCGTGGCAATTGTGAGGTTGTTTTCATGAGAATTGTCGTGATGGGGGCGGGGACCGTCGGCACCTCGATTGCCGGCATGTTGTGCCACGAAGGGCATAGCGTGACCGTCGTGGACCATAACCCGGAACATGCGCGCCGGGTGAACGACGAGTTGGACGCCCGGGCGGTAACCGGTTCGGCGGCCCCGTCGAGCGTTCTGGTCCAGGCCGGCGTGCTGGGGGCCGATCTGTGCCTGGCCGTCACCGGTAGCGACG
>CAYYOX010000500.1:0-5306 GCA_964473065.1 uncultured Planctomycetaceae bacterium
TATTGCCCCCGCTCACCAGGGCCGCTTGATTCGCTGCACGTCGGTTAAGAGGTTATTGTGCGGCGAGAACGGCCCGTCGGCCAAGGGGTGGAAGATCCACGGATAACGGTCCAACGGACGCAACGGACGCGGACTCGAAAGCCGCTGGGCCCATCGTGCATCCCGTGTATACAACTTTATGGCGTCGGCGGTGGATCCATCTTGCATCAGTAACCGGTATTCCGTACTCGGCAAGTCACGATCGGTGAGGACCAACGGCCCGGGGTTCTGCGGGGCGGCATCCTTTTGAGCATACGCGACCCAGGTGTGCTGATCGCAATCCCACGAGATAACGCCCTGCTCCCTCATCGCATACCGAAGCCGCGCCCAACGGACGGCCGTCAGGTAGTCGTCGGTGGCGATGGTCGTGTTGAGGCCCAATTCTCGGTTGAGTGTGAACGTCGCTCGAGCCTTCGGCCAACACAGGCCCGTGCAAATCAGGATCGAGGCTACGGCAAGCAGTACTCTTCCGCGGTCGGCCGTTTGGCCCTTGGGCCGCTTGGGGATCAAGAACAGCACGATCGGTATCGGCAACAAAGGGCCAAGGTAGTGTAGGTTCTTAAAACCCGAGCCGAGTATCACCACGAGATAGATCAACGTGGCCCCGGCGACCGTCCTTTGCCAGGCATCGCGACGCCATGCCGCCAGTAGCCCCAGCACGGGAATCCCACCGCATCCGAGCACGAAGTATCCGGCGAACAGCGGTCCCGACTTCCAACGCGGTGCGCCTCCCAAGTAATCGTTGATGTATTCGATATCGATCGTTTCGAACCAGTATGGCAATGAGCCGTCGACCGCGCCGTAGACGACGTAGAAACATACCACGGCCGCCAAGGCCCCGGTGCCCGAAAGGCCCCAACGAACAATCTCCTTGCGCGGGATCGGTTGGCAGAGCCACGCGGCAATGCAGGTTGCCGCAAACAGCAGAGCGCCGCAATAGAGCACCAAAGAGGCCAGCGTGACGGTCATCACCCAGCCCGCCCGATCATGGTGCTTTAGACAATCGAAACTCAGCAAGAGCAGCAAGGTAAACAGGGCATCGACCACGCCCGGGTTGGCCAGATCGGCCATGTAGGGATTGTAGCCCACGTAGAACGTGAACAGCACGCAGCTAAGCAGCATGACCAGCGCCAACGCGACGGCCGAGAGCCAGTCGCCCCGTTGGTCTGGCGGAGTGATCAGTCGAAGCATCACGCCGAAGATGGCCGACCACCAGACCCAATAGGGAAGTCGCGTGGCCAATTCGTTATCACCGACGAGCGTTTGCAACGCGCAAGTCCAATAGGAGTTGATCAGCGACGGGTTGACCACCACCGTACCCATGCGCCCCTCGGGCGCCGGTCCCCAGGTTTCCAGTTGCCAGGTTTCCAGTTCCCAATAGGGCAGAGTGTGCTGCCGGAGACTTCGGGCCAGTTCGAACGTTTCGGTGCCGTCTTCGCAGAGGCACTGCTCGAACTGCTCGGGAAAGAAAGCGACGATCATCACGACCACGGCAATTAACCCCACAAGCATTCCGCGGCCATGGCGCCGCGACGCTTCCTGCAATCGACCGATGATCGAGCCGGCTCGGCATGCGAAGACGAACAGAATGGTCGTCCACAGCAGCCACAGCACGATCAACGAATACCGTTCGACTCCGCAGGTCCATCGCAACAGCAGAAACACGCCGATCAAGGCCGCCGAGTTGGCCGCCAGACTCCAGGCGTGTGCCATGGCCCGCGTTCGCGCCAGCCCTCGAAACGCGAGCGTGCCCAGCAACCCGGGTGCAACGAACAACAAGCCGACCGCGGCCAGAGCCATCGCCATGGCCGCGACCGGTCGGGCGACCGACAACCGGTTCGCGTGAAGTGCAGGGTCCGCCGACGATAGGTTGAGTCCCCAACTTGCCGCGAAATAGAGCATCGCCGGCATCACCAGGGCCAGCAGGCCCGCGGCCACCCATTCGGCTTTTCGACCATTTTGTCTTGTTTGTTTCGGTTCACTCAACGTCAAGCTTCCCACGCCAGCGGCCAATTGTCAGATTTCGACCCTTCCTACCAGGCGATTGCCCCCCCGCTTGCAATCCCATTGTCTCCCCTTATACTAATATACTGTTTCTGTCGGCCGGAGTAAGATCCCTCATGACCGAAAACACGTCCCAAGACGCCTCAACCTCTGGTCGGCGGGCCTTCCTGCTCAGTCGGCGCCAGATGTGCGCGGTGTTGGCGGCCTCGCCGGCGGCGCTGTCGCTGCTGCCGACCACTTCCCCAGCCCTACAGGAGAACCGATCCATGCCCAAAGTCCTGATGCCGCTTGGCGATGCTACGGAAGTGCTCGACACGATGTACGCCCTGTTCCGACTGCCGGAGGACGGTTTCGAGGTGGTCGTGGCCGGGCCCGAAGCTCGACTTTACCATGCTGTTCTGCATGAAGTTCCTCCCGGGGCCGATCCGCCCTGGGATATCACGCAAGAACGGCCCGGCTACCACCTCCAGGCCACCGTGGCTTTTCGCGACGTCGATCCGACCGAGTATGCCGGCGTGTTCGTCTCCGGCGGTCGGGCCCCGGAGTATCTTCGCTACGACAAGGACCTTGTGCGAATCATGCACCACTTCCGCGACGCCGGCAAACCGATCGCCGCACTGTGCCACGGCATCGAGATCCTCACGGCCGGCGACTGCATCCGCGGACGCACCGTGACGACGGTGGCGAAGTGTGCCATGGACGCCGAACAAGGCGGCGCGAAGTACGTCGATCGCCCGGTCGTGATCGACGGCAACGTGGTCACCGCACGGACCTGGCACGACAATACACCGTTTTTGAAGGCCTTCATCGAGATGCTGGGGGGAGCATAGGCAATTGCAGATGGCAAAAACCACTCTGACTCGTCGCGAAACGTGCCGACTCCTTGCAACCGCTCCCGTGGCGTTAGCTCTTGGAGAACTCGTTGTCGCCGAGGAGGTCGCCGCTTCGAGGTTGCGCTACATCCTCGCTTCGAGCATGTACGGCAAACTAAAGCTCGAAGAAATCCTCCCGGAGGTCCGCAAGACGGGCGCCGAGCAGATCGACCTTTGGCCGAAGAACCACGCCGATCAGCGCGAACAGATGGAGGCCATCGGCCATGAGAAGTTCGCCGAAATGCTCGCCGGGTATCACGTGCGACTGGGGATGACCACCCGCTATGACCTGGGACCGTTTCGCCTGCAGGACGAGATGCGGGTGCTGAAGCAGTTCGGCGGCTCGTTGATTGTTACCGGAAGCGTCGGGCCGAAGAACCTCGCCGGCGCGGAGTGCAAACGGGCGGTTGGCCAATTCGTCGAGAAGATGAAGCCGCATCTGGCGGTGGCCGAAGAACGGGGCATAACGATCGGGATTGAGAACCACGCCAACGCCCTGATTGCCTCGCCCGACTCGATCCGTTATCTGGCCGATCTGAGCCCCTCGCCGAAGTTGGGGATCGCCTTGGCGCCGTACCATCTGCCGCAGGACGAACGGTTGCTCGCCCGGCTGATCGAGGACCTGGGTCCGAAACTGGTCCACTTCTATGCGTGGCAATACGGCCAAGGCTGCATGAAGAAGCTGCCGAAGGCCCAGGAGCTGCAGCAGATGCCCGGCCGTGGAAAACTCGACTTCAAGCCGTTGCTGGCGACGCTCGAGAAGATCGATTATCCCGGGTTCATCGAAATCTTCATGCACCCGGTCCCCCGTGGTATTCCGATCCTGGAGACAGCCGCCAAGGTGACCGAAGAAATCAACCGCGCACGAGCGTACCTGGAAACATGCCTGGCCTGATTCCACAGCCTACGCATTCCCCTTCCGTCGGAGCTTGATGCGAATTGAGTAAGAGGAACTTCACGATGGACAAATCGATGCCAACTCGCCGTAACTTCTTGAAGACATCGGCCGGTGCGATGGGCGCCAGCCTGATGATTCCTTATGTGTTTACGGCCGATGCCGAGGACGCGAATACGCCACGATCGAAAAACGATCGTTTCCGAATCGGCGCCGTCGGAATGCGATATCAAGGAACCGTGATTGCCAAAAAGGCGTTGGCCCACGGCGATGTGGTGGCTATCTGCGACGTCGACCGGAAAATTGCCGAAAAAGCCCGGGAAGAGCTGGGCGGAAAAGCCGATCTTTGTGAAGACTATCGCGAAATGCTCGATCGTGACGACATCGACGTGGTCACCATCGGCACGCCGGACCACTGGCACGCCGCCATCACCATCGCGGCCTGCCGGGCCGGCAAGGACGTCTACGTCGAGAAGCCGCTGACGTTGACCGTCGACGAAGGCAAACTGTTGCGACGCGTGGTCAAGGAAACGGGCGCCGTTGTCCAGGTCGGCTCCTGGCAGCGAAGCGACCACCGCTTTCGCTTGGCCTGCGAGATGGTCCGGCAAGGTCGGATTGGAGAATTGCAGCGAGTCGACGTTGTTTTGGGTAAGAACAAGACGGGCGGACCGTTCAAGGTCGAGTCGCCGCCGCCGAATCTGAACTGGGATCTCTGGCAAGGTCAGACGCCGGACGTTCCCTATATCAAAGAGCGGTGCCACTACACGTTTCGCTGGTGGTACGAGTATTCCGGCGGGCAGATGACCGACTGGGGCGCCCATCACTTGGACATCGCCCAATGGGGCGCCGGCATGCAGCACTCCTGCCCGGTCGAGTTTGACGGCAAGGCGACGTTTCCAGAAGTGGAAAACGGTTACAACGTGGCCCTGAAGTTCGACGCCGAAATGACCTACGCCAATGGCGTCAAGCTGACGGTAACCGACACCGGTCGCAACGGCGTGATGTTCAGCGGCACGCAGGGGCGAATCTTCGTCAACCGGGGCTCGATTTCCGGCAAGCCGGTCGAACAGCTCCAAGACCATCCACTGCCCAGGGAACAGTTTTCGCTTTACGCGGACAACCTTGCCCGACCGCCGCGGATGGGTAAACTGGATGCGATCATCAACCACATGGGCAACTTCTTCGATTGCGTGAAGACCCGCCAAACACCCCTTTCTGATATCGAGAGCCAGCACCGCTCGGTCAGTCTCTGTCATTTGGCCAACATCTCGATGCGCTTGGGACGCAAGTTGACGTGGGACCCGAACAGCGAGACGTTTCGCGGTGAAGAGGAGGTGAATCGCCACCTTGGCCGCCCGCAACGAAGGCCCTATTAGGAAGCAGTATGCAGTAGGCAGTAGGCAGAATCGCCGCTTGCGGTCTTCACTGCATACTGCGTACTGCCTACTGGCCAAGTGTCAGTACATGTTGAACAGAGATCGTTTTCAAAATGACAA
>CAYYOX010000501.1:0-5287 GCA_964473065.1 uncultured Planctomycetaceae bacterium
TGCACGTCGAAATCTCCGGCGATCTGAACGACAAGCTCGTGATGGACGGCGATGCCGTTACCCCAGGCTCCTCAGGCATTGCCTGGATCGCCGGGACATTGGACGTGGCCGGTTTGAAACCGATCACCTCCGGCGGCGCGGCGATCTGGGGTGATAAGGTCCTGACCGTCATGGAGGCTTCTGCGGCGGTCGCGGAAGAAGGTGGATTCCTGGGGCAGTTTGGCCCCGACAGTCCCGGCGGCTCGATTCCGCTCTCCTACGGCGTAGCCGGTACATTACCTAACGAAGGCGATTACCTCGGCGCCGGAATATGGTTCGGCAACTCGGGCGACAACGGCGTTTATTACCCGGGACAGGATCTTGCCGCCGAGCCGCAGAGGCCAGCCTCCCTCGTGCAGATCGGCGTTTTCCAGGCCGCCCCGGGTGATACCGACGGCAACCGCAAGGTCGAGGGTCAGGACATCCTCAACATCCTCCAAGCCGGCCTGTTCGGCGACGGCGTTACGACCGAGGCCAACTGGGGCAACGGCGACTTCAACGCCGATAGCAAGATCTCCGGCGAAGATATTCTCGCCCTGCTAGGCACGGGCCTGTTCGGCGACGGAACCTATCCGGACTCCGCCGCAGCCGCCGCGGGAGCCGACGTCAAACTGGTTGTCACCGGCGATGGTCTGGTGATCGACACGGGCGGCGCCACGGTGACCGGCTTTGTACTTTCGTCCAAGTCCGGCATTCTCACCGGCGACGACGCCGATAATCTCGGTCTGTTCCAAGAGGACACCGATGCAGCGATCAGCGGCACGTTCGCCATGTCGCTCGGCGGCGAACACTCGCTAGGTGACGTGCTCGGCGAGACCGACGTAGACCTCGGCGGCGACCTGAGCTTGGCTTACACCATCGCCGGCATCCCGGGCGTGTTCACCGCCAGCGTCGTAGTGCCCGAGCCGGGAACGCTGATGTTGTTACTGGGCGGACTGGCGGGGCTATGGATGTGGCGACGCCGGCGGGCCTAGTCGTCGTCGGGCGATTACTACGGGACGAAACGCTTCGGGCGAGCAGAGCCGTCGACAGGGCTGTTCTCGCCCGGAGGCAGCCGGGGCGATCCTGGACCGTCTGCTTCATTCGGCCACCGTCTTGAACATTCAAGGCCGCAGCTACCGTCTTCGCGACTTGGAGTCGGAGTTGATGTCATCGCAGCAAGGCAAGTCCGCCCCGTCCACGGATTCCGAAAACTACCATCCATCTACCCCAGCTTCACTCACCCCTAGGGGTGAGTGAGCATTGCCTCAGCAAGGCTTCACCCATAGAAAGAGGAAAATTCCAACGTAGTCATTCGTAACACCTCGGGTTCACCAACCTCGTAAAGGTTCGGGTCCATTGACAAATGTCGCCCAGCGGCCAAAAAAGAGCCTTTCGCAACCACTTGCTACGAAAGGCTTTAGAAGCACCCCGGGCCCGACTCGAACGGGCGACCTATTGATTAGGAATCAATTGCTCTATCCTCTGAGCTACCGGGGCTGGTGGGTGTAAACCCTTGTATGTCATAGTCTTGCGCCACATTCCAAGGCTCCGACACCGGTCGTAAGCCGAACCACACTTCGGATTATCGGCGCCCGGCCGCTCCACGGCAACCCGTAACGCCTCGCCAAGGCCCTTTTACGGCGAATCGTCCCGGCCCAATGCTTTGCTGACGGCCTTCAGTAGCGATGCGTCTGTGTCGAGGTTCAGGTGGAAACAGAACAGGCCGCCGTAGCCGTGCTCCAAGACGTGCTTGGCTTTTGCCCGAACGGTCTGAACATCGGCAAAATCGCCGTAAAACCCCACGCCCAGGTAGATCCGCCCTCTGGGAAAACCGAAATCCTCCCACATCTTCAACGCCTCACGGGCTTCGTCCATCCCTTGATAGGACATGATGTTGACGAAGTCCACCGCGGGAATTGCCTTCGGCGTAATGAAACAGGGCTTCCATACCGCACCGTCGAACGTAACCAACAGCCGCTCGCCGGCAAACGCCCGCTTCGTCTCGATCAACAGGTCCGTGTAGTCTTGAACCTGCTGGGCGTTGGGCCCCTCGCCGGGCATTCCTTCCCAGTCGTACTCTACGCCGTCGAGCTTGTGCTGCCGAACGTAGGCCAGCACCTCCGCAATGAAGGTCTTGCGGCTGGATCGCTTCGACATCATTGCCGCAAACTCGGCCGGACAATCGGCCAGCATGATCTGTACCTTGACGCGATGTCGATGTGCCACCTCGACCAGCGCGTCCAGATCCTCGTCGATCGCATGCGTATCCTTCAAGTGCCCGTCGGCCGAGCAGAGCAGATCGAACTCAGGATTGTAGACGAAGTGCGTAAGATCTTCGAATCGGATCCTCTCATGCGGCAACCGTTCGTTCGCTCGCCAGACGTACCAACCAACCACGTTGACCTTCGTGCCCGATGTCTCACCGGCTTCTTCCGCCTCTGCAACAACGGTCGCGACGAAGAGGCAAGACAGCATCAGAACCCAAGCCGCAAGGCGGCTCGATATGCGAGACACACGCGGGGAAATCCAAATGACGAAATCCGAATGACGAATGGCTAAGATATCGTTCTCCAATTCGTCATTTGTCATTCGTGCTTCGTCATTCTACGCGTGGGTCTTCGTACCTCGACCCACCCTACGTACGCTAGGCGCCGTTCACACTTTGACTCAATAGGGCTTATAGATCCCCGGGATCGCGACGGAGCTTTCGTAGTTGCCGTCGTCGTCGGGCATCACGGGCGGATCGGCATCGAGGGCAAACTCTTTCGGCATTTCGCTGGGACCCTTGGCCACCGCGTCGTCCCAACGGACGACTTGGCCGGAGTAAGTGGCCATGCGACCGAGGATACCGGTCATGGTGCTGGTGGCGCCGTGCCATCCGTCGTGCAACTTCTCGCCTTGGCGGATGGCCCGAATCAGATCGACGTGCTCATTGGCCCAGCCGTTGACGTTTGGGCCATCGTAGTGCCACTCGTTCTCGCCGCTGATGTGGCCCGCACAGTCGGCGTAGCCTTTCGTACCGCAGGCATGTTCGGCCAGACTGGTCCAGCAGCCGGCCATCTGTCGACACTGGCTCTGCATTCTGGTGCCGTCGGCGTAGGTGTATTCGACCGCGTGGTGGTCGAAAATATGGCCGTTGTTCTCGCCCTTGCGAACTTGGCGACCGCCCATGCCGTTGGCTTCGACCGGATGATCGCCCTTGGCCCAGTTGACGATGTCGAGGTTATGCACGTGCTGCTCGACGATGTGGTCGCCGGAGAGCCACGTGAAAACGTTCCAGTTGCGGATCTGGTATTCCATTTCGGTCCACTCGGGCTTCCGCGGCCGGACCCAGATGCCGCTATCGTTCCAGTGGGCCCTAAGGTATTTCAACTCGCCGATGGCCCCGTCGTGGATCCGCTTGATGGTTTCGACATAATTGGGTTGATGCCGCCGCTGCATGCCGACAACGACCTTCAAGTCTTTCGTTTCGGCCAGCTTGTTGGTCTCCATCAGGCTGCGGAAGCCGGGGGCGTCGGTGCAGCACGGTTTCTCCATGAACACATGCTTGCCGGCCTTCACGGCGGCCGCATATTGCATCGGGCGAAACGCGGGCGGAGTGGCCAGCAGCACCAGATCCACGCCGCTGTCGATCGCCTGTTGATAGGCGTTCATGCCGGAGAAGATCCGGTCCTCGGCCACGTCGACCTTGTCGCTGTAGTCCTTATTCAAGTGCCCCAGCGAACGTCGGGCCTGATCCTCGAACGCGTCGGCCACGGCCACCAGCTTGACGTTCGCGTCGGCGTCGAGACATTGGGCCGCGGCCCCGGCCCCACGTCCGCCGCAACCGATCAGGGCCACCTTGATCGTCTCGTCGCCGGCCGCATGGGCACTGCGGGCAAGGCTCAGCCCGCCAGCCAACGCAATACCGCCGGCCGCCGCCGCGGAACTCTTCAAAAACTCCCGACGCGAGGGATGCTTGCTGTCATGGGTCATTTTGTGTCTCCTTCATGTTCAATTGCGATTTTCGCCAAGTAAATGCTCGTTCGATCTTCGTGGCTGGAATAGTAGCTCATCCAAAGGACACCGTCGTGCCAAACCAGCCCGGGATAACTCGTATCACCGCCGCTGGGCAAGCGAAGAATAGGCGTCATCGTACCCTGCTTGACGTCAAGGTGCAACAGTTCGGTTCGCTGGGCCCCGTCGTAAAGCCGGCCCGCGGCGAGCCACTGACCGCCGGGGATCTTGATGAAATTAGGGCCACCCAATCGCCTGCCCAGATCGGTCCATTGCCACTGCTTATAGGGCGGCTTGGCCTTGCCGAAGTAGGCGGTGTTCCCCTGCCCGTCGCGGCGATGCAGACAATAGCAGACGCCGTCGTCGTCAAACCGCAACGTAGCTTCCGTCGGCCAACCGCCTTCGCCGAGTAGCTGCGGCGCCAGGTCGTCATACTGGATGCCGTCTCGGCTGACCAGCAAGGAACTGAAGGGACGGCCCTTGGGCGTGGCATAGGTTACGCCGTACGCCTTGCCTTCGTGCCAAGTCACCTGCCACAGCCATCGCCCCGGCTCGACGACGATTCTCGGGGTGGTCCATGTCTGCCCATCTTTCGAGAAACAGGCAAACGAGCCGGAGAACCACTGATCGCCACGCTTCTGCCGAACCCCGCCAAGCAGCATCAATCGGCCCTCAGGCGTGATCGAAAGATGTGCATCCCGCAGGTCATAGTCCTCCATGCCCAGCAGCCCGGTCGACTTCCACTCGCGCCCGTGTTGCGAGAGCAGCACGCGGATCTTCCCACGATCACCCGCATGGGCCTTTCCCTCTCGAAACGCACAGTAGAACCGATTCCGAAAACGGATCAGATCGGTAAACGCGTTGTGCGGCGCATGGCCCCAGATCTTCTCGGCCGAAAGCAAACGAGCGACCACCGGCGGCTTGCCGTTCTCCTCCGCCAACGCAGCCGACCAGCCTGACGCACAGATCCCGCCGAAGTAAAGAATGACAAAAACCAGTCCGACCGCCGGATACCGCAACATAGTTCGCTCCTCGGGTTAGTGGATGGTGAGCAGTGGATAGTGGTTGGTGGTTAGTGGTTAGTGTAAGGTGTGCCACTGCGTCAACTTCCGTCACTGCTTACTGCCCACTATCCACTAACCACCAACTACTGCTTCCCGCCAACAATTCATCCACCGCCCGCTGCGGCCGACTATGCCGCGGCGGCTTGCCGTGGCGGACGGCCTCGAACTGCCCGATCCAGTCGGTCTTGACCGACGCACTCTTGACG
>CAYYOX010000502.1:0-798 GCA_964473065.1 uncultured Planctomycetaceae bacterium
CCCTAACGGAGTGAGGCCATGAGCGTTGAACCTTCGGCCGATGCAAACGCCGCGGTGCTTGCTGCAAACGTGCAGCCGGGGGCCGAGGAGTTTCGGCGCTTCTCGGCCGGTGCGCTGGTTGGGGCCTTGTGCGGCGTGGCGGGTATCGTCGCCTGGCGGCGGCTGGCCGGCGCTTTGACCGAACCGCTGCCGGTCGGCCTGCTGTTGCCCGTCGGCGTCGTGGCCGTGATGCTTGCCGTGGGGGCGCGACGTTTGGCGGTCATCTCCGATGGCTCGTCGCGCCAAGGTCGGCTGATAAGACTATTGCCGCCGGTGGCGATCGTCGTTCTGGGACTCGCGCTAAGCCTGCCGCAAACGGGTGTCGTCGAGCTGCTGATGTTCTGGGCGATTCTGCTCGGCGGAGAACTGTGGCTAGTGCGGCCCGACAAGAGCCGTGCATCCACACAACGGCAGGTGTTGCCCAAGGCGCCAAGTTTCGAGGCGCCGAGCCCCATCCCGATCGTCTCTTCGGACGCAGAGGAAGTGCCGGCCGATAACGTGCTTCAGCAACTCACGCGCAGCCAAGGCGCCGACGGCAGCGAGCAGTTGGCCGGTTGGTTGCGGATGCCTTTTGGCCCGGGCCAGCGCACGGCCAGCGTGCACGTGGCCTTCTGCCCTCCGTTTGACCGGCGTCCGGAAATCGACGTGGCGCAATGCGACGGCCCGACGACGCGCGTGAAGACGACTCAAGTGCTACCCTACGGCACTCGGCTCGACTTGAAGCTAGCCGCGGCGCCCGAGAAACCCGGGAGCGTACTG
>CAYYOX010000502.1:808-5263 GCA_964473065.1 uncultured Planctomycetaceae bacterium
TGGGACCTGTGGGCGGATGGGCGTTGGCAACGGTGCCGTCTGTTTGCAGGTAACCCGGCAAAACCGGCGGCTAGCGCCTTGCCGCTCACGACTCCAGCACCTAGAAATGCTGTTCAATTCGCTCTGGCGACCTGGCGTAGATTCAGGTAATCCACCGCAATGGCCATCGCTTCGTCGAGGTAGAAATTGCGTTTGATGATCGACTCGTGGGGATCGGCGAGTTTTTCCAGCGTTTTTTCTTCTTCCTTGTCGGCATTGAGCTCGGCCCGTTCGGCAAGGAACTTCTCTTCGTTCAGCGTAATATACTTCTTGGCTTTCTGCTGCTTGTATCGCACGACGTTCTTGGTCACCTTCTGGAAATCCTCGGACTGGGCGACGCGTTTATCGGAGGAGTCCTTGATCCGGTCGACCAGTGCCTGATTGACGTGATCGAAGCGTCCGAAGCTTGCCGCATCGACCTTGTCGAAGGCGACCGGATAGTCGAGATCCGCTTCGCCGACGTCGAGGTGGGTGGTCAAGGAAGGCAGTTCGACGTCGGCCAGGACGCCGCGATTTTGTGTGCTATCGCCGTTGGGACGGTAGAACTGTTGCATGGTGATTTTCAGGGCCCCTAGCGGCGGCGGATTGTAGGGGATCAACCGCTCACCGACGTCCATCAAACTTTGGACCGTCCCTTTGCCATGCGTGGCGTGATCGCCCACGATGATCCCCCGGCCATAGTCCTGAATTGCGCCGGCAAGGATCTCGCTGGCACTGGCGCTGAACTTGCTGATCAGCACGACCATCGGCCCGGACCAGACGAGCCCTTCGTCCAGGTCGTGGTAAGCGCGAACCCGCCCGCGACTGTTCTTCACCTGCACGACGGGCCCTTCGTCGATGAACAGCCCGGTCAGGTTGATGGCCTCGGTCAGCGACCCGCCGCCATTTCGCCGCAGGTCGAGAACCAACGTATCGACCTCCTTGGCATTGAAGTCTTTCAGGATGCGACGCACATCTCGCGTGGTGCTCTTGTAATTCGGATTGCCGCGCCGAGCGCCCTCCATGTCCATGTAGAAACTGGACAACTCGATCACGCCGATCTGATACGGCTTGCCGTCCGGTCGGCGTCCGAAATCGAAGACCTTGCTTTGGGCCTCGCTGTCCTTCAGTTCGATCTTCGCGCGGGTGATGGCAATGATCTTCCGCTCGGGATTGTCGACCGAGGTCACTTCCAGCCGGACCACCGTCTCTTTGTCACCGCGGATCATCTTGACCACGTAGGAGAGCTTCATGTCGACCGTATCGACGATCTCCTGGTTCTCCCCTGCTTCACTCACCTGCCCCACGCCGACGATCTTATCCTCGACCTTCAACTGTCCGTCCTTATCGGCGGCCCCGCCGGGAATGATCTTCTTGACCACCGTATAACCGTCAACCGACTGCAGCGACGCCCCGATCCCTTCCAATTGCAGCCGCATCATGATCTCGAAGTTTTCCAACGTGGTGCGTGACATGTAGGTCGTATGCGGATCGAACGACGTGGTGACCGCCGTGAGGAACATCTCTAAAAGCTCTTCGCTGTCGGTCTGGTGCATCCGCTTGGAGAAGAAATGGTAGCGGCGGGTCAGCTTTTCCTTAGCCTCTTCGCCGTCCATGTCGTCGGCCTTGAGAACCAACAGATCGTACTTGATTCGTTTGCGCCACAGATCGCGAGCGTCGGCCGCGGTACGCGGATATTGCGCCAGCTCCCGATCGCTGATCATCTCTTCGTCGACCGTGAAGTCATGCTCGATGGCCAGCATCTCGTCGACGATCTTGACCCGCTCGTCGATCCGCTGCAAAAAGACTTGGTAGACCCGATAGCCAAAGGTCAAATCGCCTTTCACTACCATGTCGTCCAGTTCGTCCTGTTGCTTCATGAACGAATCGACGTCGGACTGATAGAAATAGACCTTCCACGGATCCAGCGATTTCAAGTAGGTCTTGATCGCCCGACGAGAATGCTCGTCATCCAGTTTGCGGCCCGAAAGATGTTCGCCATTCAAGAGTTTCGCCACCGATCGCGAGACCAGTCTGTCGCTCGGATCGGGTTTCGTCGGGTCGGCCCAACTCAGCAGACTCATGCACGAAAGAACCAAAATACCGGACAACAAGCACACCCCGCCACGACGGGAAATCGTAAGCTTCGAAAGCGTCATGCAGCACCTCTTGGTAAACTAGGAATACCAGGCAGTCTACGCTGCCTATTATGGTTAATTACGCTACTTCATCCTACCCAGGAACGTCGGCTGGAACAAGATCGAGAACTGCCCGCGGGAAACCTGGGAAGCCAAATCGGCAGCAAATGGCGACTCTGGTTTTTGTAGGCCCACCCCCTTACAATCGGACCTATCCGTACCAATTATCCCCACCAATTCAATAGGATTTCCTCACAATGCGACATTCAGTCTCCCATTTACTACGCACGCTGCTGCTTTTGGGTTTTGTCGAGACAGCAATTGCCGAAGATTGGCCCCTATTTCGGGGGCCAGGCGGTGCTGGACAAAGCGAGGCAACCACAATTCCGGCCAATTGGACCGCCGAGGACTACAATTGGCGGGTCAAACTGCCCGGCATCGGACATTCCTCTCCCGTGATTCTCGGAAATCAAGTGTTCGTCACTTGTACCGATGAGGACGCCACGCAGATCATCCGCTGCCTGAACACTGCCGACGGGGGGCTAGTGTGGGAGAAATCCTTCTCTTCCACGCCGCATCGGATGCACCAGTTCAATAGCTATGCGTCTTCCACTCCGGCCGTGGATCGCGATCGTCTCTACACGATGTGGGCCACGCCCGAACAGTTTACGGTCTTGGCGTTGGACACTAAGGGTGGCGAAGAGGTCTGGCGTCGTGAGTTGGGACCGTTTGCCTCGCAACACGGTTTCGGTGCGTCGCCCATCCTGTTCGAGGACCTGCTGATCGTACCCAACGACCAGGACGGCGAGAGTTTCACCGTGGCCCTGGACCGCGCCACGGGCGAGACCCGTTGGAAGACCGAGCGACGAACCGGCTGGGCCGCCTTCTCGACGCCTTGCATCTTTCGACCGGAGAGTGGCAAGCCGCAACTGATCCTCACCAGTCAGGCCCATGGGATCAGCGCCCTAAGCCCTTACGACGGCAAGCCGATTTGGGAAGTGGGCCCGTTCAAGGAGCGAGCCGTCAATTCGCCCGTGATCGCCGGGGGATTGATCTTCGCAAGCTGCGGCCAGGGCGGGGTGGGCAAACAGATGTTCGCCGTCCGTCCGGGCAATCCGAATGAAAGTATCGAAGCGGAAGTCGCCTACGAATTGGAAAAGCCGTTGCCCTATGTCTGCACGCCGGTGGCCCATGGCGAGTTGTTGTTCCTCTGGTTCGACAAAGGCATCGTCACCTGTCTGGACGCGCCGACCGGCAAGGTCCATTGGCAAGAGCGCGTCGGCGGCGACTTCTTCGGCTCGCCGGTCCGCGTGGCCGAGCGGATCTACTGCATCTCCCGAAAGGGCGAAGTCGTCGTGTTGGCCGCCGCTGGGGAGTACGAGCTGCTAGGCCGAATCGATCTGGAAGAACCGAGCAACAGCACGCCCGCGATCGCCGACGGCGTGATGTACCTGCGAACCGCCTCCCACCTAATGTCCATCGGCGGCAAGCCCTAAGCCGCTTGCGGCTTTGCAACGAACCCACAAGAAGCGGAAAACCTCGCCCTCCGTCAAGAATCCTCCTCATCCAACAGACCTTGCACCTGCCGTTCGAGCAGTCGCGTGAGTTCTGCTGCGTTGACCTTCTTCTCTCGGCCGGGCTGAACGGGGATCGGCTCGCCGAACGTGACGGTCGCTTTTCGGGCGCCGCGGATCGTGGCCGTGTCGCGCCGCAGCACGTCTTCCTCGAACTTGTCCAGCGTCTCGGCCATCCGCTCCACGCTGGGCCGCTCGGCCACGTAATTGCCCGGATAGCTGAACACCTGCACGACCAGGAACAAATCGTCCAGGTCCTGCCCACACGGCTTTCGCTGGGGATCGCCTTCCGGCAGGCTTTCGAAGCGTTCGATGGCCTTTTGCCGCAAGGCCTTGACCCGCTCGGGTACGGTCGAGCCGGGCGAATCGATGCCGGAGCGTTGGTCAAGCCGGCCCAGGATCGAGGCGGTGAACCTCCCGATCCGCTCGGGCAGTGGCCCGGCGCCCGTATGGCCCAAGTATTCGATCTCCTTCAGTGCCAATGCCCCTTCGGCAAAGCGGTAGACGCGATCCTGCAGGCTCAGGTCAGGGCGCGGCCGCCAGAGGATTGCCTCCTCCAACTCGTCCATCAGCCGAAGCAACTCGGGCGTGGGGTCCTCGAGATAGTGGTATTTGATCGCACAAGGAACACAAACAACAGGTCGCTGACCCTTTCGGGCAGCCAGCAGGGCCATGGCCGCCGGACCCTCGCGAAGCGGCGTGACCCGTTCGATGCAGTGATAGAC
>CAYYOX010000503.1:0-5261 GCA_964473065.1 uncultured Planctomycetaceae bacterium
TGTTGATCCTGTACGTCCTCGGCGGCCAAGGAATCCACGGCTTTGCCTTCGCGTTGGTCGTCGGCGTACTGGTCGGTACCTACAGTTCGATCTTCGTAGCATCGCCGGTGCTGGTTTGGATGAGCCGACCTTCGACGCCGAAGTAACTGGAGTCGTGAGCGGCTACTAGTAACTCAAACTGTAAGTGCTTCGTTCGTCACCACCGGACTTGCCCCGTGGTGGCGTTTACAGTTTGAGTAGTAAACTCGATAGTCCTGCCGCGCGCAAACAACCGGGGACGATCATTGCGGACCGTCCCCGGTTCAGTTTCTTATCGCAAGCACGTCGGCTTTACACGAGTTCCTTGCGCACGGCCCAGACGGCGGCCTGGGTGCGGTCGGAAACGCCGATCTTCCGCAGGATGTGCTGCACGTGTTCCTTGACCGTCTCGTAGCTGATGTGCAACGCCAAGGCGATCTCTTTGTTGGTCAGCCCGTAAGCCAGTTGACGCAGCACTTCGCTTTCACGCTGGGTCAGCGGCACTTCGACATCGGCGGCCAATCGGGGCGTGGCCAATGCGCCGGTCACGCGTCGCAACTCCTCGCGAGTCCAGGCACTCTCGCCGGACGCGGCCGTCCGGATGCACTTGATCAGGTGCTCGCGGGTGCAACTCTTCACCACATAGCCGCTGGCGCCAAGCGCGACCGCCCGGGCAATGTAGGTCGGGTTGTCGAAGGTCGACAGGATCAAGATCGGCATCTCGGGCTTGTCGAGCTTGATTCGCCCCAAGGCCGTCAGTCCATCGGTGCCGGGCATGCGGACGTCCAGGATGGCGACATCCGGGTCGTTCTCGATCGCATACTTCACAGCATCGGTTCCGTTGTCCATCTCGGCCATGACTTCGATGTCCGTGTCGGCAAACAAAGTCCGCAGTCCGCGTCGGACGACCTCATGATCGTCGGCGATCAAGACGTTGATTTTTCCGCTCATTTGATACTCCTTCTATTTCGCGCGTTACAATTTCACTGGGCATCCCTCGCTTGCCAGCCCGGCCGCGCGGCCACCGAACCTGCTCGCAAATGCCCTCATAACCAAATCGATTTACAATAAGTCCACAAAACCCTCAGCGTTAACCGCCCGTGGTTTCCCGCAGCCGCAACGTGGTTACCCGCGTCGAGGTGAATCGGTTTACGTGATTATCCGTTGCAAGAAGCTTTAATGAGACTGATAATCAGTGCAACAGGATTCTGTAGAGGGTTTCAACGATGCCTCGGCGGTCGGTCCCCTCTGCGGACGACTCATGCTACTACTGTAATAATAACAGAGATTCTGCCGGGGGGTAGACCCCTAATAGGAATTTGGGGGAAATTTGATGAAAAAATCCAGGAAAGGCTGTTAATAACCGAGTTTGGCCGCAATTCACCCCCCGAAAAAGGCCGGTTTTTCCCGCGAATGGACGCTGATGTACTCTGTAGGAGGCGACTCCCGTCGCCGATTTCTCGCAAAGTGAGAAATCGCTCAGGCAAGCGGGAGAATCGGCGACTGGGGTCGCCTTCTACAAAACGCCCATGTTTCACGCGTGATGGGTATAACCTTCTACCCGATCGAGAATTGGGAACCCCGCCGAAGCCGTTAGCGTCTATAATTGATAGTAAGACGTTCGGTTCCAGAAAGTTGCCATGTCAAGCAGTTCAGCACCCCCTGATGTGACTTCTGAAGGCGATTCCCGACCTGTGGCCCAGACCCGGGTGGAAGCCTTTATCGATCAACGTCTGCGCCGCACGCGGCGCCAGGTCAAAGGTGTCGACATCGCCGACGCGCTGTTGACCCTAGGGATTGGCGCTTTGGTTTACCTGTTGGCCGCCGCCCTGATCGACCATTGGGTGGTGGCCGGCGGATTGGGGTTCTGGGGACGGCTGTTGTTGTTCCTCGGGCTGTTGGCCGCGGGTGGCGCGTTTGCGGTTCGTTATCTTCTGCCGCCGCTGTTGCATCAGATCAACCCGCTGTTTGCCGCCCATACTATCGAGCGAAACCGGCCGGCGCTGAAAAACAGCCTGATCAATTTCCTCATGCTTAGGGGCCATCGCCAGGAAGTGGCGCCGAGCGTCTATCGGGAAGTAGAAAATCAGGCCGCTACCCATCTGGCCAACGTGCCGGTGGAAACGGCGGTCGACCGAACCCGTGTGATCCGACTTGGTTACGTGCTGGCGGCCGTGTTTGGCGTCTTCTGTTTATATTTGGTCCTCTCGCCGAAGAATCCGCTGGTCTCGGCGGCCCGAGTGATCTGGCCTTGGGCCGATCGGGCCGCACCTACCCGGGTGACGATCGAGAACCTCACCCCGGGCAACACGATCGAGTTTCGTGGCGAACAGCTCGAAGTGTCGGCCCGGGTCGAGGGTCTGAATGACGACGAGAATGTTCTGCTCTATTACACCACGGCCGACGGGCAGAGCGTCGATCAGGCCATCACCATGCAGCGACCGGAAAACGACCCGCGGTATCAATGCAAACTGCCGCCGGGTGAACTCGGATTGCAGCAGGATTTGCAGTACCACCTCAGCGCCGGCGATTGCATCACGCGGCGATTTGCCGTGAAGGTCCGCGTGGCCCCGGCGATACTGGTCGAAAATATCGAGTACGACTATCCCGACTACACGGGCATTCCCAACCGGGTTGTGCTCGGACAGGGTGACATTCGGGCCATCGAGGGCACTAAGGTTACAATCCATGCCACGGCCAACGGCCTGATCGCTTCGGCCAGAATCGATCTGAATTGCGACGGCGGGCGCGAGTTGAAGATGAAGGTCGACGATCGATCGGCCGCCGGACGTTTCACGTTGCGGCTGGCCGAAGACGATCCGACCCGGGGGGAGTACGAGTCCTATCAACTGCGGCTGACCGATCCCTCGGGCAATTCGAACCGGCGTCCGGTCCGCCATTGGATCGAGGTGGTTGCCGACTTGCCGCCGGAAGTCGAACTGATCGAGCCGAAGCAAGAAGAGGTTCAGTTGGCTGCGGACGACGAGCTTGCCATCCGGGTGCGGGCTGAGGATCCCGATTTCGCCTTAGGTCGCGTCAGGCTAAAAGCGGAAAAGGCCGGCCGGCGGTTGCCCATTCGAGCCTTGCTCGACGGCGAAAAGGAAGGCCCGTTCGAGGCGACCTACATGCTGCGTCCCGAGCGGCTTGGTCTGAAGCCGGGCGATCGGGTCGTCTATTGGGTCGAGGCCGAAGACAACAAGCAACCGCGCCCCGGTCGAACCGAGACATCGCAGCAGTGGATCACGATCATCGGACCCGACACGCCGGACGCCGAGCAGCCCTCGGGCGAAGCTTCACAACAACCGCAGCAAGGAGATCAACAGCGGCAGCCGGGCGAGCGACCCGAGAGGCCACAAGATCCCGATCAGCCGCCGCCTGAAGAACGCCCGACCGAGCCATCCGAGCCGGGCGAGGCTGCCGAACCGCAACCGCAAGAGGAAAGTCCTGCCGAGCAACCGCAAGACGGCCAGGCAGAACCATCGCCTGACGGCGCCGACGATCAGTCCAACCAGCAACAGCCTTCCGAGCCGATCGACAGCGACACCCAGGACGGCGACGCCTTCGAGGAAATCCTCAAGGACATGGAAGAAGAAGAAGGAGGAGAAGGAGGAGAAGGAGAAAGAGAAGGAGACACCGAGCAAAAGAACCAGCAACAGCCTTCCGAACAACAACAGCCCGCGGAAGAGCAAAACGGGACCAAACAAGGCGAGGCTCAAGCGGGCCGCAAGCAAACTGGGGAGCAGCAGAAGGGAGACCAGCCGGGCGAACCGCAACAAGAGGGCGGAACTCAAGACGGCAAACAGCAGCCCGGCGAAAAGCAAACGGGATCACCGCAAGACGGCCAGCAATCCAGTGACCAGCAATCCGACCAGCAGGACCAAGAGAAGCAGGACCAAGAGAAGCAGGACCAAGAGAAGCAGGACCAAGAGAAGCAGGACCAAGAGAAACCGGGCCAAGAGAAATCGGGGCAAGGCGAGAAGCAGCCGGGCGCCGGCAAGCAGGGTGAACGCGAGCCGGGAACCGGTCAAGCGGACGGTTCGCGACAGGAGCCGGGTAAGCAGGACGCGGACGGTCAACCGGGCGGAGAACGTCAGGCCGACTCGCAAGAGTCACCCGGCGCCGGCAAGAAGTCCGACGATCAGGGCAGCGCGCCTTCGCCGCAACAGCGCAACGCGTCGAAGGAGAAGCAGCCCGGCCAGCCGGGCAAGGACCCGGGTGAGAAATCCGATCCGGCCGAGTCGCCCAGCATTAGCCCCAAGCAATCCGACTCGCAAAGCGACACGTCGGGCGATCGTTCCGGCGGCGGAAAGCAAGGCGGCGGTCAGGACGCCAATCAGCCTGGCAAAGGAACGGCCGGAACCAAGGCCGAGGATCAACAGGGCAGCGCGCAACCGGGTCAACAGGGCGATGCCGAAACGGGCCGCCGCCCCGGCGATCAGGCCCCGGCCGATCAGAAAACGGGGCGTTCCGGCAAGGAAAAAGGGACCGGCTCCGCCAAGCAGCAGGGCCAAAAGCCAGATCAGCAAACGGCCGACGGTCAGCCGGGCAAAGAACGGTCCGAGCAGAACGATTCGGACCAACGCGGCACGCCCCAAAAGGATCCGGCCGACGGCGGTCGACCTCAGGGCGAAGCCTCGGAAGGTCAAGCCTCGCGCGGTCAGGGTAAACCGCAAGGCGGCGGCCAACCGAGTCTCACGCCCGACGGTTCCTTGCCCCCGGAAACGAAAGAGCCCGGCGGCGACGATCCGAATCTTGCCTATGCCCGAGAGCGAACCGGCTTGGCCTTGGAGCACCTGAAAGACCAGATGCAACAGGATCAATCGGAGTTGTTGGACCGCTTGGGTTGGACGCCCGACGAGGCCCAGCGGTTTATCGACAAGTGGCAGCGAATGAAGGACTTGGCTGCGCGAAAGGGTTCCGGCGGCAAGGCGGCCCGAAAGAAGCTCGAAGAGGCCATCCAAAGCTTAGGGTTACGTCCGCGCGGCACTCAACTCGGCGGCGGCCAGACCGACACCGACGACCTGCGTCAAATGCGCGAAGGCAGCCACCACCCGATCCCCTCGAAGCTATCCGATCTGCTGCGCGCCTACAGCAAAGGCACCGCCGGAAAACGGTAAGGCAACTCGCAGGAAATAATCTACCGCGAGGAAAAAGGTGACAGGCGCGAATGGCACTGCCGACCGTTAAGCTAGTGTACTGCAACGGCTTGCGTTTTTCAATCGCCGCTTGAGTTCCCCTCGCGG
>CAYYOX010000504.1:0-5253 GCA_964473065.1 uncultured Planctomycetaceae bacterium
TCCAGGTTGACGGCCGAGTTGTCGGGATTATAGATTTCGATCCAGTCGGAATTATCGCCGTCCTCGTCCGAGAGCGTCTGCCCGTTCGACGCCATAAACTCGCTGATCATCGGCGAGAGTCCGTCGAGCACCAGCCGCCGTTCGAGCCTCTCGAAAGCCAGCCGTCTGCGTGTATACGGTTTCCGACGTCCCATAGTCGGCCTATTTCCTTGTGCAAAAACCTCTTGTTGACAACGCGGGAAACGACGCCCGGCGCGCACTGAAATCGCCGGGGCGGCAAGTATCCATTATACCAGCAATTGGCGAGAATGTCATCTCGTGGCATTTGGTAATATGTAGGGTGGGTCGAGGAACGAAGACCCACGCGCCGAAAAACGACACGAGCCGCATCCGCGTGGGTCTTCGTTCCTCGACCCACCCTACAAAATCACGAAATGCTGTTTAGGCCCGTCGACGTCGCCACAGACACAGCCCCGCCAGACTGCCGGCCAACAACGCCAGCATTCCCGGCTCGGGCACGACGACGCTGGCGGTGAACACGCCCGGCACGCCGGCGATGGTGTAGGCCAAGCTCAGGTCGCCGCCGAGGTCCACGTCGGTCTGGCCGATCACGTCGCCCAGCCCGTGCTCGCCCGTCAGCGACATGGCAAACGTGCCGCTGATGGTCGCGTCGGTGTCCTCTTGGAACAGGCCGAGGTTATCGGCATCGTCACCGGTGAGGATGCCCGACTCGCTGCTGAGCACAAAGCCGGTTACCGTGGCGCCGTCCGTGTCGATTACCAGACCATCGCCGGTGACAACCAGTTTGACGTCGGCCGCAGCGGCCGCGGCGGCAGCGGAGTCCGGATAGGTTCCGTCGCCGAACAGCCCGGTACCCAGCAGGGCGAGAATATCCTCGCCGGAGATTTTGCTGTCGGCGTTGAAGTCGCCATTGCCCCAGTTGGCTTCGAGCGTAACGCCGTCGCCGAACAGTCCAGCTTGGAGAATGTTGAGGATGTCCTGGCCCTCGACCTTGCGGTTGCCGTCGGTATCGCCCGGAGCAGCTTGGAAGACGCCGATCTGCACGGCCTCGGCCGGATCGTTCGGGTCTGTGCTGCCGGGACGCCGTCCGACATAGTAAACGCCCTTTTTATCCACCGGGTCATCGGTGGCGTTGCCGAACCACATACCGGCGCCCAGGTAATCGCCTTCGTTGGGCAAGGCGCCGGCCACGCCGTAGGAGAGTGGAATCGTCGTGCCGTCCAGCCCGAACTCACCGCGGATGTCGAACTCCGATTCCGCGTCGGCTGTCATGATCGTCAGCGCCTTGTCACCCCAGGTGGCGGCTTCCGCCGCGTCGGTCATCGGAGCGAGTCCGTCGACCAGCAGCGAGCCGGCGATCCAGGCTGAACCGACCACATAAGGCGGCACTGCGCTGCCTTCGATGACGATCTTGTCGTTCCGGTTTCCGGCAATGTCGACGTGGAAGGCCGCCTCGCTGGGGACTCCCTCTTCTCCTTCGTCGAACTCCAACGAACCGTAGACGGTGGCCGTTCCCGCGCTATTGCCCACGTCGAGCGTGCCGCGGACGTAGAGATTGCTTTCCAGGCGGGAACCGTCGCCAAGGCTGATGTTGTTGACGCTCAGAGCGCCGGCCTCTTCGACGGTCAACGTGACATCTTGGGCCAACGTCAGGTCACCGAAGACGGCATCGTCGGGGCTGCTCGCCGCCAGGACGGAAGTTTCCGTTACCAGGAGGTTCGTGTTCACCAACGCGAGTTGCGCGGGATTTCCACCGATAATTCGCAACCCGTCGTAATGGGCCGTTTCACTAACACTCGTCTGCGACCATAGCCCGACGTTGGTGATCAGCCCGGTCAGGTCGGCCGCGGCCGTGACGCCGCGCATGCTGGTGGCGATATCCAGGGTGTCCCATTGATTCATGTCGGGATCGAACGTCAGGGCATACTGGTCGAAAGGTTGCCCGGACACAAGGGTTGTCGTGTTGATCGTCTTGGAGATATACCATACGCCGTCCACCTCGACGATCAGGCCCGTGTCCACAGCCGTTCCGGAGTAACCGTTGGTTTGCGCGCCATACTCGAAACCGATATAGGACAACTGATTGAGGTCGACATCCGGGAACTCTTCCGGGGCGGTATAAATCGCGTGTTGATCGGCCACGGCATGCCAATCCCAAACCGCATCCGCCGCACCGTCGCCGGTCGTATCCCACAAACCGTCATCCCCTCCGCCGCCGGAATAGACGCCGGAGACCCAACCGACCTCGCCCAGTTCCCATACCGCGGCGCCGGCGTAGTCGAACGGCTCTTCGTAAACCAGGAAGGTGTCGGGGCGGCCTATGGACAGTGTGCCGCCGGTGAGCGTCAGTTCCCGCGTGACGGCCTCGCTATACACGTCGGCGCTGCGAACGGTAAACGTGTTACCGGCGTCGATCGTGAATTCGAGATCATCGAGTGTCATCATGTTGCTGATCGTCACCGGATCGGCGCCGGTGTTGATTGCCCCGCCGGAGATCGTCAGCGTGCCGATCTGGTTTCCCATGCCCGTTAGGTTCACGGTGCTTTGCGCGACGGTCACGCCACCGTCAGGCCCGTCGATCGTGCCGGGCAGGTTGAGCGTGTAGTCGTCGGTCGTTTGCAGCGTGAGCGTGTTAGCCCCCAACGCAATCCCGCTGGTTACCGTCACGGCGATCGGTCCGTCGGCGCCGACTAGACCGGCGCCGGCGGTCAAGGTGCTGTCGGCCGTTACGCTCACGGCGTTGTCGTATTGGACGTCCACGCCGGTAGTTGCCCCGGCCAGGACCAGTTCACCCCCGCCGAGTTGCAGATCCGCCTCAGCGAAGGGATTCGAGCCATGCACGCCGATCAAGCGTCCCTCTTGCACGTTGAAGGCGGCATCTTGCAGTCCGACGCCCGGCTGATCGATGATCAGATCGCTCGGTCCCGACTTGGTGATCGTGACCGGGGCCGAGTTGGCGTCGATTTGGCCCGGATAGGTGCGGATTTGCGTGTTGAATCCAACGTCCGTAGCGCCGGCGGCGATGGTCGTGTCGGCCGCTCCGTCGCCGTCGAAGTAAAGCCCGCCCGAACCGCCGGTCGTCAGCACCGCGCCTTGCGCCATGGTCAGAGGCCCGACGGTCGCCGTGGAAAAGCTTCCGATACTCAGCCCCGAGTTTCCGCTAACGGCGACCGGGACGCTCGACAGATTGACGGCGCCTTCGCTTGCAGAGGCGAGAAATCGCAGATTATCGAAGTGATTCCACAGAGCCCCCTCAAAACTCAATTCGTCGACCAACTGGGCCGGGCCCAAGACGCCCTGCGCCCAGGCGTCCTGCGAGTCGGCCAGGTTGGCGGTCCACTGAACTTTACCGCCGAGCTTGCCGGTGACCAGCCAATCACCCACGTCACCCCAGGAGGTCCAGTACTTTCGAACCTCAGCCACGACCACCGGCTCGGAGAAGGTGACGCCGCCGGTAGAGATGTTCGAGAACAAGTTGATGTATTCGGTCGGGTTGGTGTCGCCCATCCAGGCGGCTTGTGTAAACCACATCTCGCCACTCCAGGTTGCCGTGACGCCCAGCGGCAAACCGGTCGAATAGTCGGTCGGCAGCAGATCGGAAGTGTCCACGACGAGCGGGTTAAAGAGGTCGGAGAATCCCACCACGTTGCCGGCCTCCGGCGCCGCGGTGCTTAGGGTTCCGCCGGCCAGGTCGATGGCTACTGCCCCGCCGAGCAAGTCTGTGCCGACCGAAGCCAGCGTGCCCCCTTCGACCCGTAGCGTGGCGCCGGCGGCCAAGAGGTTGGTGACCGAGGCGGTTCCGGCGCCCTGCTTGGTGAACGTCCCGGCGCCGGTCGTGACGGTCGCAATGTTGAGGTTACCGTCGACACTGATTGCCCCATTGTCGCCGGTGGTGAGTATCTGGAGCGACCCGCCGCCGACTGCCAGGGTGGCGTTCTCTTGCAAGACCATCGTGCCCGTGTCGGCGGTCAGTTCGCCCGTAATCGCCAGCGTGTTATCCGTACCGATGATGACTTGGGCGCCGGCCAAGGTCAGTGACTGCGCAGAACGATCGTCCGCGACAGTAACCTCTACGCCCGGCGTATCGATAATGGCGCCGACCTTGTAGGTTTCATCATGCACGGGAAAGTCCGGCGGATGGGCGCCGGTCCAGTGGGCGTCGCCCCAATTACCCGGCGACGTGCCGTCCCACGTCAATTTCTGCGGTGCAGTCACGAGAAAGTTGCTGACCGTGGTGTCCTGTTGGCTGTCCCACATATTGAACTGGAAAACACCAACGTCGCTTGCCGACATGCCACTGCCGAACGTGTTCGCGAACGTATGGTTTTGTGTGCCGTTGTCCAAGGTCATCTCGTAGGTGGTTGGCGTGGGAAACTCGAAGGTCACGTGCACCGTATCGAGGCCGGCGGCCACCTCGGCCGAATCGTTATAGAGGTAGTCGTAGAATAGGTTGATGTCGTTGAAGTAGAGGCCCCGCTGGGCTTGCGTCCAATTGGTCATGTTGTCCATCAGAAGCCATCCCGCGTCGCCGATCCAGTCGGAATCGTTCCGCCACTCCTTGGTCAGTTGATAATCGAACTCGATCGTCGAGCCGGCTTCCAGCGACACATCCGTATACGCGTAGATGTATTGGGCCCAATTGCCGGTCAATGTCAGACTGTCGGCGCCGGTAACATAGGTTGTGCCCCCTGCAACGTCGGGAATCACTTCCCAATCTCGACCGCCAATGTTCACCAGATCCGCCCGGGCCACGCTGCCGACGGCGATTGTCACGAGGGCGACGGCCAGCATCGCCCATAATATGGTTCGCGTCTTCATAGTCGCATCTCCTTTTCCGCTCGGCGAAGCTCGCCGAGCACTGTGAAAAACGGTTGTTCAAGAAACGCAAAAACGCCTCCCCAGTTGGGTGGCGTTTCAATTTCCGCACGCACGCTGCCTCATACACGGGTGTTGCTTATGCAGATCCTATAGCAGGGCTCGCCGCCTTCACAGCGGAAACGACCCAGCCGCGTTGACTATTTAGTCTATCAGTTTCCTTCATATCCGTCAACAGCCCCCCCTATGAGTGGTAAAGATAGGAAGGCCTTCCACCAACAAGACGGAAAACCACCCCGAACCTCCACCGTGCTTAGGACTTGTAAAGAAATTACTTCCCGATTCCGGAGTTCCGCCATTTAGTCGCCGGCACGGCGATGAGACGTTTAGCCGTCGCCGGCACGGCGATGAGATTGG
>CAYYOX010000505.1:0-5252 GCA_964473065.1 uncultured Planctomycetaceae bacterium
GTCGGATAGGTCAGAGCAGCGTAATTTGGGTGGGCTGCGTAGCTTGGCCAGGCATGATTTGGCAGATTCGGCTGGTCGTATCGGGCCGGCGCCACGCCGCCAACTCCTTGCACGTACGACGGCAGCGGACCGCCGCCGGTTCGAGCCATCGGCTGGGCATAAGCCGTTGGCATGGGCTGTCCGGGCATGGCGACCTGCTGTTGCTGCATGGCCGGCATCGTTTCCAATAAGGCCGCGGTGGCCTTCACTTGGGGTCTTGCCGACATCTGCGGCTTGGACCGTCGGCTGGCACGGCCCGAGGCAAAAGCGTTGGTCACCGTGTTCGGTTGCGACAGGCTCACGCCGCTGGTCAACTGGATTGGGTTTTCCTTCTTCGGCGTCGCGGCTGCCGGGGCCGTCTTCAGGCCGTTGACCACGCGATTGACGCCCTTGGCGCCGAACGCCAGTTTCAACGCGGCATTCGCCTGTTTTTGATCTTTGACGGTCCCCTTCAGCCAGGCGGTGCCGTCCTGAAAGCTGACTTCGACGTTGTATCCCTTCAGTTTTCCGCTCTGTTTGAGCGTCTTGGCAATCTCGTCGGCAGTCTCCTGATTGCCGGCCAAGGCCGCGACGGGTACGAGCAGAACGATGGCGGCGATTAGCCAACCGGTCAACGAATTTCGCATGTCTTCCCTCCTGTAAAAGCTCCACGCCTGGTGGTGGGGCGCCGTCGAAAACCAAAACGTACGGGAGCAGTTCGGAGACTCCCGATGGGTCGTCGGTCTCAAGGGCGCGTCGAGTGTCAGTGGATTCCGGATCTGGAACGAACTACTTGTTGTCAGTGCGGGACAAGCAATCGACTCGACCGAGCGTCGAAAGGAGGGGCTGTTGCGCCACGGGAAGTGGCGCAGATAGGAATCCGTCGTGTCGCCCCCCCTGGCAACGTCCGACTCAGGCTTCTTGCTGCCTGATAATAGGTTTCGGTTGATGATTGTGCGGAAAGGAAGTTATTTTCCGATTTTGCCGGTCTTCCCGATTATCCGGGACGACAAAACAAGCGGGCTGCCAGCGCAAACCATTGCCGAATAAGCAGTTACGGCGAAAAGAGCGATTTACCCGTTTTTCCCGAGTCTTGGCCTTCGAGCCCCGACCGACGGGGGTCACCAGACTTCGACCGTTCGATCCTGTCGGAAATCGACCACGGCAGCCAGCACCATCAGCGACAGGGTCACACCGGTGGGCAGGTAGTAGAACGGTCCCAGCGCGAACGCTGCGATCGTGCTGCCGCCTACCAAAACCATGGCCAGGAGGAAAACAGACTGGCAAAGCGTCTGGTGGCGAGGAGTTCTACAAAGGCGGGTTGCCCAGGCGCTGGTTAGCCCCAGCACCTGCACGGCCAGCAAGAGCCAGCAGATCGTCGAGATTTCTACGGTAGGCATAAGACTTTCTTCCGTGAGGGGGGTCTTCGTGAAATCCTTTTCACGATGCCCCGGCTAATAGCAACCGACGTGCCAAACGGGAGGTTACGCGACGTTTAGTTGCCAAAATCCAGATAACGCCCGATTTTCCAACGATTTGTGCCAACCGACCGCGGTCGGCAGCCGGCAAAGCGACGCACGGCTTTGCAAAACCTACAAATCTTGAAATGGCGATTCTAACTAAATGAGGTCCCGTGATTGTGGGAGTTTTCTGTTTGGCCCCGATGGCCAACGCCCGATTAACCGTTTGACACCGCGTGGACGCGGTGGCCGGGTGGAGTTTCCCCGAACCACGAAAGACTATTCAGCCCGCCTTCCTTTGCACGGCGCGTGTCTGCACGGCAGCACGATCGAAATGGGGCGCGGGTACGATCTGCTGACGTGGCATAGCCAGCGGACCGACGGGACCCTCGGATGTACCGTCCCAGGCGTGCGTCTCGATGGCGGCAAGGATCTGCTCGGCCAGTGCGACCGCATCGCGACCGGCCTGCCCGGATACTCGCGGCTGACGTGCCGTGGCAATGCTTTGGATGAAGTCGTCCAACTCCAAGGCCAAAGCATCGACGGCCTCGAATTCTAGTTCTTCTTGGCGAAGATGCTCTTCGGCCAGATGTTCGCGGTAGTACTCCACTTGCTCGGGCAAGAGCGCGTCGACGTCGAACTGCCGCCGCAATAGCGTTTCACTCGGTCGTATGAGCGTTGCGAGTCGTGTGGCGAAGTCGACCGCGGCAAAAGCTCTCGGCGCCCAGATCCGCATCTGCCGGTCGGGCTTGGGGCTAACTCGTGAAGCGGAAAGCGAGGCCACGCAGCCGCACTCGAACGTCAGCCGCGCATTGGCCACGTCTTCATGTCCGCCGAGGACCGAGAGGCCCAAGGCTTCGACTTTGCTCACCGGCGAGCGGACCATCGAGAGCACCAGATCCAGGTCGTGGACCATCAGGTCGAGCTCCACGCCCACGTCGGTCGAGCGAAACGTGAAACCGCTGGCACGAACGGCTTCGATATACTTTGGGTTTCGGGCATGTGCGGTAATGGCCGTCAAGGCCGGGTTGAACCGCTCGACGTGGCCGACTTGCAGGACCACCTTGCTGCGTCGGGCTGCCTCGACCAGTTCGTCGCACTGGGCGGCCGTGTCGCAAAGCGGTTTCTCGACCAGCAGGTGGATCCCGCGATCGAGTAAATCGAGCGAGAGACGATGGTGCAACTGTGTGGGCGCCGCAATGACGGCGGCGTCGATCTGATCGAGGATCGGTTCGTAGTCAGGCAGTGCTTGGGTATCGCATTGGGCGGCCACGCGATCGCGGTTCTCCGGCACGGGATCGACAACGGCAACCAGGTCGGCCTGTTCGGCGGCAGCGATTTTTTGGGCATGAAACCCACCCAAACGTCCCGCTCCGATGACGGCAATTCTGAGTTTATTCATGCGGCTCTCCTGCGTTCGCGACTTCGGCCGTGGCTGCCTTCGTGCTGGTTTTGAATGAAGCTTAATAGATGATTGACCGGCGGTACCAGTTGGCCGTTGTTGCGCAGAATGTCCCAGGCATTGTCCAGCCCGACCTTACTGCGATAGAGCAACCGATGGGCCTCGGCCAGGCACTCGATGAACTCCTCGGAAAACTTGTGGCGTTTCAGCCCGACGACGTTGATACACCGCGGCTTGGCCGGAAACCCTTCCAGCAGCATATACGGCGGCACGTCGTGTCGCACGGCGCTGATACCGCCGATGAAGCTGTAGCTTCCGATCGTGGTGAAATGATGTACGCCAACCGACCCGGAGATCGCGGCATGATCGTGGATGTGAACGTGTCCGCCCAGCAGCGTATTGTTGGTGATGATGATATGATTACGCAGCTGGCAATCGTGGGCCACGTGGCAGCAGCCCATTAGAAAGTTGTGATCGCCGATTCGCGTAACGCCTTCTTCTTTTTCCGAAGCCCGGTTGATCGTCACGCTCTCGCGGATAACGTTGTGATCGCCGATGACGACTTCGGTTTCGGCCCCCCGATACGTTATGTCTTGGGGTTCCCCACCGATGACCGCACCGGGGTAGACGTGGTTCTCTTGCCCGAGCGTCACGCGTCCCATCAGGGTCACGTTGTTTTCGAGTCGGGTGCCGCGTCCGATGCGAGCGTGGGGACCGATCACGCAGAAGGGCCCGATTTCGACGTCGTCGCCGATTTCAGCCCGCGGATCGATCGAAACGTTTCCGGCAATATGCACAGCCATGACCGTGCCTCCTTCATTTTACGGCGGTGTGGCGCCAAAGCCGTGACGGCCTTATGCAGGGTAAGTGTGCCCGGTTACGCACAGCGTCTGAGGTTATTGTGTTGGTTGGTTTGTTCGAGCACGGCCTTGACCAGTTCACCGTTCAGACCGTGTCCGCTACGATAGGCCACGAATCGTCCCAGCAGGTCGCATCCAGCTAGCGCCAAATCGCCGATCATGTCGGTCACTTTGTGGCGCACGCACTCGTCGGGGAAGCGCAAGGGATTGTCGATCGGTCCGTCAGGCCCGTAGACGAGCAGGTCCTTGCAGGTCGCCCGTTGTCCGAGACCCTGGGCCTGCAGCGCGACGGCCTCCGCCTCCAGCAGGAAGGTTCGGCTGGGAGCAAGCCGCTCGCGAAAGGTTTCCGGCGAAAGGACGATTTCGAGCGTTTGCCGACCGATCGGGTTGTTCGGGCCGTAATCTAGTTCGTATTGCAGGATCGTGCTTGGCGTGCGCGACGGGCGGGCTTCGATCCAATGCTCTTCGTCGCCAACGCGTATCACGTTACGGATCACCTCTTGACGTCGGGAGGCCGTCTGCTGGACCATGCCCGCGCCGCTCAGCGCCTCGACAAAGGGTAGGCACGACCCGTCGCAACCGGGCATTTCCGCGCGATCGACTCGAACTTCGCAGTTGTCGATCTGCAAGCCGGCCAAGGCCGCCATGATGTGCTCGATCATTTCGACCTTGGCATCACCCTGGATCAGCGTGGTTCGCAAGGGGGTTTCCCTGCGGTTTTCCACCACGGCCGCAATCCGCGGGTTGTTGTCCAGGTCACTGCGAACAAAGACGATCCCCGTATCGGCCGGCGCCGGGTGGAACTCAACTCGCACATCTTGCCCACTCCAATAGCCGACGCCTTCGACAGCAGCCGGTTCGGCGATCGTTCGCTGATTTCGCGTCGAATCCATTGAAGCAGATGCCCGTCTTCCTTGACGATTTGGGAGTGCATTGCCTGCGGCTTCGATCCGACTCGTCGTCCCTGATGAGTCGGGGCCGCCCGGATGAGGTTTTACTGCCTGCGAGGAACGACTCCCTGTCGCGGCGGCTCCCTGCCGGCTTGGCGATTGCCGCCGGAACGCCGATTCAACTGCTCGAGAATAATGGGCGTGATGTCCAGATGCTCCGCATACCAGATCACCGGCTTGTTGATGTCGCGCAAGACGGTTTCCGGCCTTTCGATATCGGCCTTGTCGCCGTTGAATCGCAAGACGATCGCGATGCCTTTGTTCTTAGCGTAATAGCCGACCTCCTGAAGCACCTCCTGGTAGATCGAGTGATAGATCTTGGCCTCTTCTTCGAGGAATCTATCCTTCTGCAATTGGACCTGGACTTGCAGGTCGGAACGTCGCGTGATGATATCCTCCTGAATATCGTTGTACTGGGGCGTTCCCTTTTTGAATTCCTTGAGCCTCACGAGCAGTTGCTGCATGGCCGCTTGTTCTTTCTTAACCTGGTCTTCGGCCTGTTGCACTGTGGCCTTCATGTCCTCCATCATAGCCTTGAAGCGGGCGTGATTCTTATAGATGT
>CAYYOX010000506.1:0-1402 GCA_964473065.1 uncultured Planctomycetaceae bacterium
AGGGGGCTTTGGTAGCAGAACCTTCGCCTGCCGCCACTAAGGCCACCGACCCGACCAAAACTGTGATGGACGATCAAGTTCGGCCGACCGGCTACCGAGACGATCGAACAATTTCTGAAAACGCGGATCTTGTGCTCGATTCGGATGATCCCGTGGACGGTCAGACATTGGCCTTGGTAGCCGGACAAACGGTTCGAGGTCGGCCCGGTCGGCGTCCTTGCGTGTTGGTTCCGGCTGCCGGGTTGATTGTCGATCAGGAGGACGTCTGCTTCGAGAACATCGACTTTGTTTCCGAGCATGTGCTGAACCCGCAGGACAGTGAATCTCGGCAAGCGGCCGTGGTTCATCTGCGTTGTGCCCGGGCGGAGTTCCGCGGCTGCACGTTTGCCAGTCGCAACAGTGTGCTGAAGCTTCCGGTGGCCCTGAGGTGGGACCACCCGGCCGATCGGCGCGAGGCGGCCTTGTCGTTGCCCAGCGGCCGGATCAAGCTGAGCGACTGCGTGCTGCGCGATGTGTCGACCGGGATCGAGTGCCAAACGGCCGGCGCGTTGGTCTTGGAACTGACCAATACGCTTCATCTCGGTGCCGGCCCGCTGGTCGCTTTGGACCATTGCCCTGGACCGGACGAACCGATCCTGATGGCGCTGAAGCAGGTCACGCTGCGTGGCTGTGGCCCGGCGTTTCAGTGTGATTACGATCGGATGCCCAACGAGCCGGGTGAGGTTCTGATTCGGGCCGTGCGATGCGTCTTCATGCCGGCGGCGGAGGCAGCCCTGATGCGGTTCGAGGGTCCCGACCCGCCGCGGCCGTTGTTGCAGGCCATCAGTTGGACCGGCCAGGGGTCGTTGGTCGCGCCGGAGACGGTCATCGCCACCTGGGGCCGTTCCGAGGATCGGCATCAACGACTCGACGACTCGTCGGTCTCGATGGACGGGTTGGTTCGCGGTCGGGTCGAGTTCGCCCGTTTGCCGGGCTCGGATCCGGCGGCCAGCGAGGCCGTCGACTGGCAAGCCCCGTTGCAATCCCCCGATCCGCCAGGAATCGACCCGACGACATTGCCGAAGCCGCCGATTTGACATTGTCCAGTGGTGAACTAGACTTTACGTAGGTTCAACACTCGTTCTCCTTTCTTTTCGTCGACTGCGTGTTGTCGAGAAGGAGGTTCAATATGGCGTGTTTCAGAAGATTCCTGTGCGAAGAAGAGGCGGCCACAGCCGTCGAATATGCGGTCATGCTGGGCCTGATCCTGATGACTGTCATCGGGGCAATCGGTACGTTTGGATCTAACTCCGGCAGCTTGTGGGGAGGCATCGTCGACGATCTGGCAGCAGTCGGTTTCGCAGGGAACTGAGGCCAACTTATCGTTTAATCGTCTAGCGGTCGGGCTTGCCCGACGTTCTTT
>CAYYOX010000506.1:1502-3679 GCA_964473065.1 uncultured Planctomycetaceae bacterium
CTGAGGCCAACTTATCGTTTAATCGTCTAGCGGTCGGGCTTGCCCGACGTTCTTTCTAGACGAACGCCTGATAGTGAAGCAACCCGACCAAGGTCTTGGCGTCTTGGATGCGTCCGTCGCGGGCCATGTCCAGGGCTTCTTCCCAGGTGGCCAGCAGCGGGCGAAGATCTTCACCCGGGTCCAGCGAGGTCGGCCCGGGTTGCAACGACGTGGCCAGGTAGAGATACATCTTCTCGTCGAGGATACCCGGCGACATGAAGAACGTCGCCAGCAGTTCGATACGATCGGCCCGGTATCCGGTCTCTTCGGCCAGTTCGCGTCGGGCCGTTTCCAGTGGGTCCTCGCCCGGCTCGAGGGTTCCGGCCGGCAATTCGAGGAGCGTCTGATCCACAGCCACTCGATAGTTCTCGATCAGGCAGATCCGACCGTCGTCCAACAGGGGCAGGATCGTGACCGCGCCGGGATGTCGCACCACCTCGCGGACGTGACTTTCGCCGTCCGGGGTGACCTGCACCACGCGCTGCACGCGAAACCGACGCCCTTCGAAGACCCAGGATGATTCTGGCATGGCTAATGAAACGGGAACTTGGTTACCGAAAAGCCCGTCGACTGCGTCGGCGGGATCCCCCTTCGCGCAGTCCGGGGGCTTTGACACGGGGATTTCCAATCAATCGATTTCGGCCAGCGATTCCACTTCGCCCGTCTTGTCGAACTGGGCGAAGAGCATTTCGCTCGACAGGTTGTGTCCCAGTAGGGTCCGGTTGGCCTTCTCGGCCAAGGAGCGGTAGACCAACCACTGTTCGTCGCCGATGGCCACGCGATAGCCGGCCGCCACGTCGAGCGGTTGGATCTCGAGCGACTCGGCCACCGTCAATTGGCGCCAGGTCGTCTGGCGGGTGAAACGCTGCCGGTCGAGATCGATAAACAACGGGGCATACAGGTTTCGGCCTGCCATCGATTGACGCAACTCCAGGCCCCGGGAAGTGTGTTTCAATTCGCCAACCCGCCAATCGGCCCGCCACTCGGGCAAGGCCAGCGGCAGAACCAACGCTCGACGCGCTCGCCCGCACAGGAATCCCTCGCGGCTCTCGTCGGCGGGCCGAAATGCAACGTCCGGGCACAGGGGCAAACAGCCGCGATACTCCAGCTTGGCCGGCCGGTCGCCCAGAATAATGTCGCCCATCAGCAAGCAACCGTCGTCGCGAGCCAGGATCATCTGCCGCTGCACACGGATCCCGCCCTCCAGATCAATCTCCAGTTCGAGCAGGTCGACATCCTCGTCGGACAGCCAGCAGACTTCCTCCCAATCGGACTCGGGTCGGGCCGGCCGGCCGTTGACCGTGACTTCCAATTCCCACGTGCCCGAGAAAAGCACGTCCTGGCCCGCACTAAGCTCGACCTGCATCGACTGTTCGTGGTACAAGACGGTCAGCCGCTCGCCGCCTCGCGACCACTCGGGCCGCAGTACGGCAAGTTGGGCCCATTCGGATCGGGTGGCCGAGTCGGGTAGTTCCCAATCGGCGGCCTCGCTTTTTTGCTCCTGGCTTTGACCCGGCAGAACCAGCGCGGCGATATGTTCATCGTCTTCGTCGGAGCCAAACTCCAAGGCGGCGTCGAATAGCTCGGCACACCACCCGCCCGTCAGTCCGTTGGAGAATACCTGCGTCCCGTCGTAACGAGTAAACTGCATCGCCTGACGAACCAGCCACTCGTACTGCTCGCGTGCCTCGGCGGTCAGCGCCTTGAGTTTTGCCTCTTCGTCCAGTGCCCAACATCGGGTCCAACAGGCCAACAGGGGTCGCAACTTCGAGAGATTCTCCGCTTCGAGCAGGCCCTCGCCGTCGAGCAGGTCGACCAGTCCGGCGGAAAGTGTTCGACCGGCCACGCCGCCCAGCTTTCGGCAGGCGGTCAGTTCGGGCAGCAGATAGGCCAGCGTCAACGGCAACTCGCCGGCTAGCAACTGATGGACCAACGGCTCGGCCTCAGGGTCGATGCCCGCCGCCTCGTCGGCTACCGCATGCAAGTGATCCTGCAGGACGCACCAGACATCGACCGAGACCATGGCCTCCAGATCCGGAAACGCGCGGCAACAGGCCAACGCCTCCAACGCGTGATGCCATTCGGGCCGGTCGCCGGATGCCTTGGCGAACCCACGCAACACATCTCGTTACCGTTTA
>CAYYOX010000506.1:3689-5248 GCA_964473065.1 uncultured Planctomycetaceae bacterium
CCGTCGCGAGCTGCTGCGAGGCGTAGCGTTCAGGTTGACGGTCTGTGGTTGGGCTGCGCTTGGCAAGCCGCTTGATCTGATCCAGCCAGACCGTCTTGGCACGGGAACGAAGCGAATCGGAAGTGGCCCAGTAGACGGCCCCCCGTTTGCTCGGCAGGAGGTCGGCCGGATCAGTCGGGTCGGGTCGTTCGGTCAGATGCTCTTTCCAGGCGTCCCAACCGGCGTCGAACTCGTCAGGGTTGCATTCGTCGGTGTCGAAGGCCTTTCGCACGGCAGCCGGGGCCGACTTGTGCCAAACGGATCGGCCCGTGCCGCCGAGAAGCCGTGAATTATTGAAGAACGGTTCCATTTTCTCTCTTACTCGTACGGTGCTAGCCATCTTGGTTTGCTCGGTTTGGTCCACTCGATGAGGAATAATGACGGAGAAATCGGCCGAACCTCTCTTGTCCGGCCTAGCGGAAAGGGGTTATTCTAGCAGATTGATCCCCCAGGGGAATCTCCGGGAGCATCCGATCGTGAGACATTGTATGAGAAAGAGGAGAAATATGGAACCGGCCGTCACAAGGAAACATCTTGCCTGGATTGCCACAATGTGGGCCGTCGCCGTGATCAGTGCCGGTTGTCGACCGGACGTGCCGCCGGAGAGCGAACCGGCCAGCCCGCCCCCGTCGGAAGCTGCTGTCTCCGTGGAACCCGAGCCCGCGGAACCTGAGCCGATCGTCGAATCACCCCCCCAAGTCGAGCCCGAAACGCCCGACGAAGAACCAACGCCCGACGAAGCTCCCACGCCGGCTGAAGCCCAGCCGGAACCTTTCGACGACGACCTGCCGACCGAAGGGCCGATCGACCTGGGTCCTCCGCTGGTCGAGGATCCGGACGCCTTGGATAGGCTCAATCCGGACAAGCCGATTTGGCTCGACAAGCAGGGCAAGGCGTTGGTCATGATCGGCCAGATTTGTCAACGCGAGGCCCCGCTGGAACTCTTTGCGTGTCTGAGAAATACCAAGGAGCATGAGGCCGTCGTGTCGATCGACGTCCATGCCGCGTGGGCCCATGCCGCGTTGGTCGCGTTGGGGGCGAAGGTGGGAAGCCCCGCGCGATGGGACCCCGAATACGTACCGGCCGCGGGCACGGAAATCGAGATCACCGTCATCTGGCTCGACGAGCAAGGAGAACGTCAAACGGCCAGAGCTCAGGATTGGGTCCTCGACACGCAAACGGGCGAGCCGATGACCCAACGTTGGGTCTTCGCCGGCAGCGTGTTCTGGAAGGACGAACAGACCGGTCGGGAATACTATCAGGCCGAAGGGGGTGACTTCATCTGCGTGGCCAACTTCACGACCGCCATGCTCGACCTACCCATCGAAAGCACGCAGGCCAACTCGGGCCTGATGTTCCAAGCCTTCACCGAGCGGATCCCGCCGCTAGGCACCCCCGTCACGCTCCTGTTGAAACCGAAGCTGGGCGAGTAACAGGGATTCCAGTCTGTAGGAGGCGACTCCTGTCGCCGATTCGCGTTGCGGGTGGTTCTGTCGGCGACGGGAGTCGCCTCCTACAAG
>CAYYOX010000507.1:0-1735 GCA_964473065.1 uncultured Planctomycetaceae bacterium
GAACGTCCACCTGATACTACCCCGCGGCATCCGGCTGCACTACGGCCCAGCGGCTCACTGTCGCGTCCTGCGAGGATTCCAAGTAGGCGGTCAACTCGTGGTGGGTCATCGGCGGATTGGCCGAGAGCACCAAGGAACGCCAAGGAAGGTCAGTGTCCTTGTCGGCGCCCTTGTCGGCCGATTCCGGCAGCGCGTGAATCCAGCCCCAACCCAACGCCAGATTGACGTCTTGGCCAAGCTGGTCGAGTTGGGCCTTGATCTGTCCGATCTTAATGGCCAGATTCGGATGGTCGACGTAGCTGGTGTCGCGGTCGTCACCCAATTGCCACCATTGCACTCGGGAAGCCAACCGGCCCATGGTCGATTCCAGCGAGGGATACCAAACTTTCGGATCCAGGGCAAAGATCTCGGCCGCCGTGAGCGACCCCGAGCCGCCCAAACGCGCTTGCAACGAGGGCGGAGGATCGTGCAGCAGGCCGACCACCTCGATCCCTCGGGCTGCCAGCCGATCGGTGAACATGACCAGATCCTCGACGTACTCCTGATCGACCTGGACGTCGTGCCAGAAGGGAAATTTAACCCAGTTAATGCCCGCTTGGCCGAGCAGATCGTTCAGCCGGACCAGCGACATGGGGCTCGCGCCGCGCGGCAAACACCAACCGAACTCGCCGCCGACCGGAGTGCGATCCGGCTCGATCACCGCCAGGGTCAACTCCCTTCGGTAGACCAACCCTTCTTGCCCCTTCATGGTCGCTCGGACCCGATAGAACCCCGGACCCGGGACAGCCGGCTTCCAACGCGTTTGCCCGATCACACCGGCCGGCTCGTCCGAGAAGCTGTCGACCGAGAGATCCGTCTCAGCGGCCACGGTCTTGGTCTTCAGCCGACGCTCTTGACGCAGCAACTGATTGCCCAACACGTCTTCCAGTTCCAAGGTCACGCGGGGACTCTTCTCGAGGAAGCCCGACATGGTGCAGAAGATCTCGACCTTCTCGGGTGCGTCGAACAAATTGAACGAGTCGCTGGTCTTCAGCGCCATGCGCGGCAACCGGCCCAGCCAGATGTCGTCGAAACGGACCGTGCCGGTGAGGTCCTGTTTTCTCTCCGGTTTGACGTGCAAACGGACGACCGCATAGCGAACCTCGTCGCTCTTTGGCACCACGGGGCCTAAGCGGAGTTTCTTCCAACCGTCGGTGTTCCGAACCTTCTGAGAATAGAACGTTTGCAGCGGTTTGCGTTGCCGGTCGAACAGGGCCAACGAGAAGTAAGCCTGATCGTGGACGAGCCCTTCGGTCGAGATGTACCCCTCCAGCACATAGCCGAACAGGGGTCCGATGTCGATCGGCGGGCTTTCCGCCACGGCCGCCTTGCCGTCCATATCGAAGCGAAGACATCGCTCGCCCGCCGGCGAGGGCTCTTCGTTGATCGCGATTTTGATATAGCGAGGATAGTTCGAGCCGTGCGCCCGCCCCCATCGCGTCCACCGGTCGGGCCAGCCGTCGTAGTTCTCGTCCCAACTCCCGTCGAACGTGCAATGGAATCGCATCGACGCCCCCGGATACCGACCCTCGATCGGGACATCCGGATCGACCGCTACGATCAACACAGGCAATAGGACGTGGACCCAAAACATGACTTTTGACCTTATATGCACGCACCAAACCACTTCCAAGTATCGTCTCGCGGCCGGAGCCACTCGACCCGATCCCCCACGGCCCGCACGATCGGAAACCAT
>CAYYOX010000507.1:1835-5239 GCA_964473065.1 uncultured Planctomycetaceae bacterium
GAAGACAGCCCCAACGATTCCCCAACTCGAACGCCGAACACATGCCGACATATCCCGCTGTAACTCGACCGCACCGCCGGCTGTTTCTGCGACGTGTGGTCCTTCTCGGCGCACTGGCCCTGATCCTGCGGACCTGGTGTGTCGAGGGACTATTCGTACCCTGTCGGATCGTCAGCGGCTCGATGGCCGCCACACTGTTAGGATGGCATCGCAACGTGGTCTGCAAGAACTGTGGCCTGCAATTCCCCTGTGCCGCCGACTTGCAGCCCGCCAAACCTCGGGCCGTTTGTCCCAACTGCGACTACCCGGACAACAACCTGGAAACCCTGCCGACGCTTTCCGGCGACGGGGTGCTGATTTCCAAGTCGTTGTTTCGCTTCCGTCCCCCGCGACGATGGGAGATTGCCGCCTTTAGACGCCGCGAGCAACCCGGCAAGATTCTCGTGAAACGGATCGTGGGCCTGCCGGGCGAGTCGGTCCGGATCCGCCAAGGCGACGTCTACGCCAATGGGAACATCCAACGCAAGAATCTGGCCCAACAACGGGCCCTGGCCGTGCCGGTCTACGACGCTTCCTTGCGGCCGACGATCGAGCCGGCCGAGTCATCGCGATGGCGAGGCATCGGGCAGAAGAGCCAATGGGGCGCCGCCGGCGGACTGTTTGCCCATCCGGCCGCGGCCCCCAGCGAGCCGATCGATTGGCTCATTTATCGACACCTCCGCCGCACTGCCGGCCGTGAGGTTCGGTTCGAGGAAACGCCCGTCACCGATCGGTGCGGCTACAACCAAACCCGACCCCGTCGCATTGAAGACATCCACCCGGTCACCGACTTGATGCTCTCGTTGCGGATGATTCGCATGACCGAGAAACTTGGCCCGGGCCAATTGATGATTCGGATCACCGACGGCACTCACGAGTTCCTAGTGCGACTGGATCCGTCGGCTAATCGGTACGAGGTCCTGCAAGACGGCCAGGCGATTCCCGCCCCGGCAGCGACCGGCAAGTTACCCCCATGGGATCACGCGCTTTGGGTCGAGGTTTCGGTCTGCGATCGGCAGTTAATTTTGGCTTTTGGCGGGCGAGCGGTCTTCACGTGGTGGTATGATCCGTCGCGACGGGCCGCGGAGCCGACTTCCCGACCCGTGGCCATCGGATCGCAGGGTCTGGAAGTGGCGATTCGCGACCTTCGGCTCTATCGAGACGTCTACTACACGCGACCCTTAGGACCCCAGGGCCGCTGGGGATTGGACGATCCGGTCCACTTGGGTGCCGATCAATTCTACGTACTGGGCGACAATAGCCCCGTTTCCCAAGACAGCCGCGTCTGGGCGGAAGGGCCGGCCGTCGACGCTAAGTTGTTGCTGGGTAAGCCTTTCCTGGTCCATTTCCCATCCCGACTGGTGCGAATCGGTCCCTGGGAATTTCAAGTTCCCGATCCGGCCAAAATCCGCTATATTCGCTAGTTTGGAAGCCGATTGCCAAAACGGCCCAAATGAGGGGGAGGGAACTCTCTCGCATTGCGATCCGTATAGACCTGGCATGGCCAAGAATTGAGGTTTTTGTAGGCGGCGACTCCAGTCGCCGATTTCGCGTAAAGTGAGCAATCATCTGGACAAAGGGAAAATCGGCGACTGGAGTCGCCTCCTACAGGACTTATAGAAACGATCGATCCTTATGCCGAAACGAAAAACTCCGACTTTGAAGTCAACTCCCGCCGAAACGTCGAAATCGAAAGACCGTTCTTCAGACGCTCCTGAGCCGCAGGGGATGTCCCGATTCTTTACGCCTGCCTCGATCCGCGAGACGATCGAATCGGTCGTGGTGGCGTTTGTGCTGGCCTTTCTGTTCCGCACGTTCGAGGCCGAGGCGTTCGTGATCCCCACCGGCTCGATGGCCACCACGCTGATGGGCCGCCACAAGGACCTGACCTGCCCGGCCTGCGGTCATCCTTATCGGGTCAGTGCCAGCGAGGAAGTCAACAACGATACGGGTGCGTGGAAAGATTCGCCGGTTGAAAGCGGTGCGTGTTCGATGTGTCGTTTCCCGGTGGATATGAGCCCGATGAATCCCCAAGAGCAGTCCTATCCGTCGTACAAAGGCGACCGAATTCTGGTGAATAAGTTCTGCTACCAGTTCGGCGATCCCGAGCGCTGGGACGTGGCCGTGTTTCGGTACCCGGGCGAAGCGAAGACGAATTTCATCAAGCGTTTGGTCGGGTTACCCAACGAGACGCTAAAGATCAGCCACGGCGATCTGCTAACGCGACCGCATAGCGACGGGACTGAGTCAAACGACGAGTCTGGGTCAAACGAGTGGACGATCGCGAGGAAACCGCCCAAGAAACTCCTGGCCATGCTCCAGCCCGTGTTCGACAACGACGTTGCGCCCCGGCTGGTCGAATACGGATGGCCCGCGCGATGGAATCCGCTCGACCCCAGCGATGGAGACCCCGGCGACGGCAAATCGAACGGTGATTGGGAGACTTCCGAGGATCTGATGTCCTTCGCCACAGACGGCACGGCCGAGAGCGACGTCTGGATACGCTACGAACACCGCGTCCCCTCCATCGGGGACTGGGATTATCAACTGTGTCATGGGACGCCCCCGTCCAGACCTGCCCGGCTGCAATTGATCTCCGATTTCTTGGGCTTCAACTCGGGTCGCAACCGTAAGGACATTGAGGACGGACGCAATCAGGTGGAGAGTTCCGGGGTGCATTGGGTGGGTGATCTGGCCCTGAGGTGTACGTTGGACGTGAAATCCCAAGAGGGGCAGGTCGTGCTCGAACTGGTCGAAGGCGGTCGGGCCATGCAGTGTCGTATCGACTTGGCCGCCGGCACGGCCCAGTTGAGCATCGACGGGCTCGATTCCTTTGCTCCTACGGGAAAAACGGCCGTCCGCGGGCCGGGGGAGTATGAAGTAACTTTTGCCAACGTCGACGACCAATTGCGACTGTGGGTCGATGGAGAGTTGATCCGCTTCGGCGACTCGGACGCCGCCACATGCTATCCGCGGCTGGACAATACGGCGCCGAAACACACGCGCCAGGCGAGCGATTTGACGCCCGTGGGAATCGGATCCGAGGGGGCCGCGCTGGAGGTTCGCGGGCTGAGAATCCTCCGCGACATTTATTACATCGCCGTACGCCACGGACCGGGGAATCGGGGCCTACAGTTTGTTGACTATACTGAAATCCCAGCGACCATGCCCGAGGTGCTCTCGGATCCGCGACATTGGCATGTCTTTGACACGCTGCGAGAGGTCGAGTTTTCGCTCGGTGAAGATCAGTTCCTGGCCCTAGGCGACAACAGCGCCAAGAGCAGCGACAGCCGGTTCTGGGAGAGGTACGACTACGAATACTTCGTCAGCCGCGAGCTGTTGATCGGAAAAGCCCTCTTCATCTA
>CAYYOX010000508.1:0-2174 GCA_964473065.1 uncultured Planctomycetaceae bacterium
GGGAGTCGTGGCACGTCCGCTGGGGCCAAGCTTGCGCCTACGGCGAAGGCGAGCCGACGGCCAATCTGGCGGTCACGCCGCCGGAAAGCCAAAAGGAGTTCATCACGGCCCTGCACGAAACGCCGCTAGGCGTGGGCGAAGTGGCCGGCTTGACCAAGCACCTGGAAAAGCACTGGCAACAGGCCGGCCCGCAAGGCTGCATCCTCACCGAGCCGTCCAACTACCACAGCGACCACTGTATGAGGTACACCGACCCGAATATCGAGGTTTAGCGAGGGTGTCGGAAAACGCGCAAGCGAAACAATTACCCCAAAGCCCCCCGACTGCGTCGGTGGGATAACTCCCGGGACGCCGCCCGGGGGCTTGTGACCCTCCCGGCGCAAAGAAAAACCCCCGAGGTCATCGGGGGTTTTTCTTTGACAACAATCCGCTACTCGGCGGGCATTTCGAGGCTCTTGCTCTGCAGCCCGGCCTTGGCCAGGACCAGATAGAGGACGAACCCGACAATCAGGGCGGCCATTGGCGGGCAAGGGACGTTCAATTCCAGAGCCGACAGCCCAGGCACCCTGTCAACGAGCTTTACCACGACCAGATCGACGGCCCCGATATAGAACCCGACGGCCCAGGAGATCCAGCCGGCCAGATTGAACCCGGCTCGCGGTCCGGCCCATTCTCGCCCGGAAAGCAGATAATCGGCTGCCATCGCCCCACAGATCGGCCCGAACGAAGCGCCCACAACCGCGAACACGGCCACGGCCTCGCCGGCCCAGCCGCTCACAGCCAGGGCGATCGCGACCAGCGCTCCCGATCCGACCGTGATCCACGGGCTGACGTTCGGCATGGTGGTGCGGAAGCTATTGGCCGCGATGAAGGCCGGGAAACAGGCCGGCGCCAGCGAGGAGGCCGCCAACAGGAACAACATCCAGTCGGCCGGTTTCAAGCCCATCACGGCTTCGCCCTTCATAATATCGGGCATCAGTTTCACGGGGTTCAGTTCGGACATATTCTCGGGAGAGATCATGCCTTCGGTGCCGTATGCCCCGGCCACCACGAGCATACCCACGCCGCCGGCAAAGACGGTCGCCCCGACGATACCCACCAGTCCACCCCAATGCACATCGGAGGCGTTGCGGTTATTCATGCCGAAATCGGCCCCGGCCGCACCGGCGGTGGCAAAAAATCCGACCACATAGGTCGACAGGAACAGAACCACGCCGACGAAGTCTAACGGTTTCTTGGCCGTAAAATCCAGTGACGCAGCGTCTTGATTGGCCGCCTCTTCACGGGGAGCCTCTTCGTCGGCTTTCTCTTGATCGGCCGTCGGGGCATTTTCCGCTTGAGCTGGTGCGGCGAGAGCAAAGTGAGCGGCCCTGCGGTTGGTCGCGTTGAGCTGCGACGCGTCGAACGAACTGATGCCGCCTGCCGTCTTCACCAGCAGGATCACCAGAATGGCCAGCGGGATCAGCGGCACGAACGTGGCCACCTTGGCCACATACTGGATGCCCATGATGCCCATGAACACGGCAAAAAGAATAAACGCCACGGTCATCGTCCCGTGCACCGGGCCGGGAATGATCACTTCTCCCGCCTCGTCCAGCCCGACCTTGAAGCAAAGGCAAATCAACAGGCAGGAGAAGAACCCGTTGACCGCCAACCAGCCAAACTGCAAGGCCCCCATCAGGAAACCCGGCATGATGAACCCGCCGCGAACGCCGTAGGTCGATGTGCCGAGTACATAAAGCGGCAGGCCGGTCTTCATGCCCAGCAGGCCGGGAACCAAGTACGTCAGGAAGTGGCAAAACAACGCCGCAACGATCAGTCCGGTCAATGCCACACACAACCCGGCCGAGAGCGACCCGCCAAACGTGCCGACTCCTGAAACAATGTCCTGCCAGAACACGAACCAGAGCATGATGCCCGCGTAGGTCTGTGCGGTGTTTTTGTACCACGCCGCGCGGGCGTCCAGCGGGACCGGCTTGGCAGCGGCCACATAAGCGGGTAAGGAAGCCATGGTTTCTCCTTCTGTAACTCGAATCGGATGAAAATCGACCGTGACCGAACAGCTCCGCCGAAAGGTCACGCCCAAGAAATGCCAACCCCCGAGGGGCCGATGTGTCTGTAATATACAGATCCGGCCGCCCTTGGGAACCACCCGGCAACAAAGGGCGCCAGGT
>CAYYOX010000508.1:2184-5231 GCA_964473065.1 uncultured Planctomycetaceae bacterium
ATTCTGCGCTCTCGCAAATTAGTCCCCTCTCCCAAAGGGAGAGGGGAGATTGTATTCCCCCAGAATCGACGTTTCGGCCAGCGAATCTCCAATCGGTGCTGTGCCGTTGCCACCTGCTTGTCTTGGCCAACCTGTTCGGATAACCTGTACCGTACTTGATGCCGGAGGCTTGGCTAACATAGGTAAAGGAGGAAAGTATGGCAGACTTGTCGCTGTTCGATTTGACTGGTAAGAAGGCCCTGGTCACTGGAGGGGCCGTGGGAATTGGTCGCGGGTGTGCCTTGGCGTTGGCCCAGGCGGGAGCCGACGTGGCTATCGTCGACATTGATGAAGCCACCGGCCAAAAGACGGTCGAGGAGATCAAGGCGGCCGGGGGCGATTCGCTCTTCGTCCGCTGCGACGTCTCCGATAAAGAGCAGGTCCAGGCCATGGTCCGGCAGGTGGTCGAGCAGTTCGGGCGGCTCGATATCGGCATCAACAACGCGGGCCTGGGGATCCTTGGCGGCGACGAGGACTTCGACAAGGCCGACTGGGACAAGGTGATCGGCGTGAACTTCACCGGCAGCTACCTCTGCTGCCAGGCCGAGGCCCAGCAGTTTCTCCGCCAGGACCCGATCGACGGGAAGATCATCAACATCGCCTCGATGTCGGCCACGATCTCCAACTGCAACGCCGCCTACAACGCCTCGAAGGCCGGCGTAGTGCAGATGACCCGCATGTTGGCCGCGCAGTGGGGCCGTTTCAACATCAACGTCAACTGCATCAGCCCCAGTTACCTGCTCACGCCCATGCACGCCTCGACACCGGTTGTGGTTCGCGAGCGAATTCGCGAGCTCACGCCCATGGGCCACGTCGAGCGACCGGAGGACCTGTTTGGGGCCGCGATCTTCCTGGCCTCGGCCGCCTCGAACTTCGTCACCGGCCACGACCTGATGGTCGACGGCGGCCACACGCTCAACGCCTGGCTAACGCCGCTGGGTCGGGCCGTGCCGCCGCGAGTCAACCCCGAGCAGGAGATCGTCCAACTGAAACACGACCTTGATGCCCTAGGCTTCCCCTACGACGCCGACGGCATCAACCCGGACGTCCACCCCGAAGTAGCCGGCGCCTTCAAAGCCGCCTTCGGCCTCGACGACTAACCACCATCCACTAACCACTATCCACCATCCACTAACCACTGCTTCCCCCCAATGTCCATCATCGCCTACGACCTGGGAACCGGCGGCAACAAGGCCTCGCTTTACGACGTCGACGGCCACTGCCTGGCCGCCCTGTTCGAGCCCTACGAAACGCAATATCCCCAGGCAGGCTGGCACGAGCAACGGCCCATGGATTGGTGGGAGGCGGTCGTCAAGAGCACTAATCGGCTGCTGGCCGAGAAGCACGTCGACCCCAGTGAGATCGAGTGCCTGGCCATCTCCGGGCATAGCCTGGGTTGCGTGCCGTTGGACGCCGACGGCAATCTACTGCGCGAGTCGACGCCCATCTGGTCCGACAAACGGCCGACCACGCAACTGGCCAATTTCTTCGAGCAGATCGACCCGGACGGCTGGTATCGCACGACCGGCAATGGGTTTCCCGCCCCGCACTACACGGTCTTCAAGATCATGTGGTATCGCGACCACGAGCCCGATATGTTCGCGCGGATCGACAAGATCGTCGGCACGAAGGATTATGTCAATTACCGGCTGACCGGCCGGATCCAGACAGATTACTCCTACGCGTCCGGCAGCGGCGTCTACAATCTGACCGGCTGGGACTACGACGAGAGTTTGCTCACCGCGGCCGGGTTGCCGCGAGAACGGTTTCCCGAGATCGTCCCCTCGACGCACATTCTGGGCCAATTGACGGCCCAGGCTGCCGAGGAACTGGGCCTGCCGCGACGCGTCAAGGTGGCCTGCGGCGGGGTCGACAATTCCTGCATGGCCCTAGGCGCTCGCAACATTGCCGAAGGGCGGCTCTACACGTCGGCCGGTTCGTCGACCTGGATCGCCGTCTCCTCGGGCAAGCCGCTGCTGGACGATCGCAGCAAGCCGTTCGTCTTCACCCATGTGGTTCCCAAGATGTTCACTTCGGCCTTGGGTATCTTCTCGACCGGATCGGCGTTCCAATGGGTTCGCAACCAGATGTGTGCCAACCTGATGGCCGAGGCCCAGCGGGACGGCAAAAGCTCCTACGAACTGATGACCGCCTTGGCCGAAAAGTCGCCGCCGGGGGCCAACAAGCTGCTGTTCAACCCCAGTCTGGCCGGCGGATCCTCGCTGGAGGCCAGCCCGCACATCCGCGGCGCGTTCTTGGGGTTGGATCTCGGCCATACTCAGGCCGACGTAATCCGCGCGGCCATGGAAGGCGTCGCCCTGAACATGCGGGTCGCGCTGGACGGACTGCGAAAACTGGGCCAAGTAGGGCACGAGATGGTAGCGGTCGGCGGCGGCAGCGAAAGCCGGCTCTGGCGACAGATCTTCGCCGACGCCTGCAACATCCGCATCGTCAAGACCAACGTCGGCCAGGAGGCCGGCTCCCTGGGCGCCGCGGCCGTGGCGGCCGTCGGGGCCGGGCTCTGGACCGATTTCGACAAGATCGACCAAGTCCATCAGGTCGAGCACACAGCCGAGCCGAACCCCGAGAACGCGAAGGTCTACGACCGGCTGCTCCCGATTTTTCAGCAAGTGGCCCTGTCGCAGGCCGAGTTGGGTGATAAATTGAATGAGTTGGTTTTGTGATTTGTAAATGCCGCGGGGCGCGACCGGCGGTCGCGGCTTTATAGGGGAATGGCTGTTTGATGGCGAAGCTTTTGGTCGAAAACCTGTGCAAAGAGTTCCCCACCCGGGCAGAGCCGTTGGTGGTGCTGCGGGATGTTTCGTTTGGGGTGGAAACCGGGCAAAGTCTGGCGGTGGTCGGGCCTAGCGGGTCAGGCAAGAGTACGTTGCTGAGCATTATCGGCACCTTGGAGCCGCCCAGCACTGGCCGCGTGTTGCTCGACGGACAGGATACGGCCGAGTTGGACGAGCCGGCCTTGGCCGCCTTTCGCAACCGGCGGATCGGGT